>NZ_JBFADP010000098.1:0-17261 GCF_040641415.1 Streptomyces sp. NPDC020875
CCTCACCCGGAGGGCCAGGCGCTGGGGGTCCCCCCATTGCCGAAGGCATAGGGGGCGGAACTGCGCGAACGGCCACAGGCGGTCCGCGGACCGACGACAGCATCGGGCTGCCGGGCGCGGCCCGGAAACGGGGCGCGGGCCCGATGCGAAGGCGGGCACCTCCGAGCTCGGGGCGGCCGGGGCCCGAGGCCGGACGCGACCCGGGAAGTAAGGCGGCACACCCCCAGAGGGCAACGCGGCGCACCTCCGGAGGGGGACGCGGGTCGTCCTTGAGGCGGAGCGCAGCGGATCCGCATCCTTGGTGACGACGGCACCCCAAGACGCCCCGTACCTTCGAATACGTGACAGAGACGACCCGCAGCCCCGAATACCACCTGGCCGTCGGGGTCCTCCAGGGCCTTCGGGAGGACCTCCTCCACGACGCCTTCGCCTATCGGCCGCTGCCGCCGATGCGGACGGACGGACCGCTGATCCGGCTGCTGCCGGACTCGATACGCCACTACGCCCGGTGGGCCCCGCACGCCCTCCTGCTGGCGATCGCGGCCCTCGTACTCCTCAGCGGCGCCACCTTCATGGGTGTCACGACCGACATGATCGTCCTGGCCATGTTCCCCGCCGGGCTGATCGCGCTCGTGGTGATCCGGCCGGTCGGCGCGTTCTGGCTCTCCCTCGCGTCACCGGTCTGGGCGCCGCTGCTCGCCAGCTACTACAACTCCTGGCACTGGCCCCCCGGCGCCTTCGCCGCGCATCTGCTGATCATGTTCGTGATCGCCCTGCGGGCCCGGCCCAGGACCGCCGTCTGGATGTGGGTCCTGACCGCGTTCAGCAGCGGGGTCGCCGAAGCCCTGCTCGGCGGCTACTACAACAAGAACATGGCGCACATGCTCGTCGTCTCGGCGATGGTGCTGCTGGTCGCGGTGGCGATCAATGTCCGTAAGACGGCCGACCGCGAGGTCTTGGCCGAGCGGACCGTGTCCGCCGTGGAGCGGGACAAGCGGACCCTGCTGGAGGAGCGCACCACGATCGCCCGCGAGCTGCACGACGTCGTCGCGCACCATATGTCCGTCGTGGCGATCCAGGCGGAGGCCGCGCCCTACCGGGTGGAGAACCCGCCGGAGGAGCTGGAGAAGGCGTTCGCCACGATCCGCGAGAACGCCGTCGCGGCCCTGACCGAGCTGCGCCGCATCCTCGGGGTCGTACGGGCGGAGGACTACGAGGCCCCCGACGCGCCGCAGCCCGTACTCGCCGATCTCGACCGGCTGCTGGAGAACGTCCGGGAGACGGGTCTGGACGCGGAGAAGGTGGTCACCGGTTCGGTGCGGCCGCTGCCGCAGGGCGTGGAGCTGTCGGCGTACCGGATCGTGCAGGAGGCGCTGAGCAACGCGCTGCGGCACGCGCCGGGCGCGAAGGCCCGGGTGGAGGTGTCGTACGTACTCGGCGGGCTCGGCCTGCGGGTGGTCAACACTCCGCCGGAGGGTCCGGTCCAGCCGTCGCCGGGCGCCGGGCACGGCATCACCGGGATGCGGGAGCGGGTCGCGATGCTCGGGGGCGAGCTGACGGCGGGCCCGGCGGCGGACGGCGGCTACGAGGTGGCCGCGTTCGTCCCGGTCGCCCCGGCCGAGCCGGTGGCCCCCCGGGACGAGCCGGCCACCGGACCCGTCATGCTGAAGAAGTCCCCCGCGCCCGCCACCACCGAGGAGCCCTCGCCGTGACCGCTTCGACCATCAGGGTCCTGATCTGCGACGACCAGATGATGGTCCGGGAGGGTTTCTCCGTCCTGCTGAACGCGATGCCGGACATCGAGGTCATCGGCGAGGCGGTGAACGGCCGGGAGGCGGTCGAGCGGGTCGCCGAGCTGGCGCCGGACGTGGTCCTGATGGACATCCGGATGCCGGAGCTGAACGGGATCGACGCCACCCGGGAGATCGTCGCCTCGCGGACCGACTCCAAGGTGCTGGTCCTGACCACCTTCGATCTCGACGAGTACGTGTACCAGGCGCTGCGCGCCGGGGCGTCCGGCTTTCTGCTGAAGGACGCCTCGGCCCGGCAGCTCGCGGACGGCGTCCGGGTCGTCGCGGCGGGCGAGGCGCTGCTGGCGCCGACCGTGACCCGCCGTCTGATCACCGAGTTCTCCCGGCTCACCCAGGCCCCGAAGGTGGGGGCGGTGGCGCAGGTCGGGGATCTCACCGAGCGGGAGACCGAGGTCCTGGTACTGATCGCCCAGGGTCTTTCGAACGCGGAGATCGCCGAGCATCTGGTGGTCGCCGAGTCCACCATCAAGACCCATGTCAGCCGGGTCCTGGTGAAGCTGGGGCTGCGGGACCGGACCCAGGCGGCGGTGTTCGCCTACGAGGCCCGGCTCGTCACGCCTTCATAGCTTTTCGGTATCCGGGCCGGTGGGGGCCTGGTCAGCGGCCCCTCCGGACGGTTAGCGTCCGGATATGGACGCACTTTTCGAGCCATGGTCACCCGCTTTCGTCGCCGATCCGTACCCCGCCTACGAGCGGCTGCGGGCCGACGGGCGGGTGCACTGGTTCGAGCCGACCGGGCAGTGGCTGGTCCCCCACTACGCGGATGTGTCGGCGCTGCTGCGGGACCGGCGCCTGGGCCGTACGTACCTCCACCGCTTCACCCACGAGGAGTTCGGCCGGACCCCGCCCCCGGCGGCCCACGAACCGTTCCACACCCTCAACGACCACGGCATCCTCGACCTGGAAGCCCCCGACCACACCCGGATCCGGCGGCTGGTCACCAAGGCGTTCACGCCCCGTACGGTCGCCGCGCTGGAGCCGACCGTACGGCGGCTGGCGGCCGAACTCGTCGCCGGACTGAAGAAAGCGGGCGGCGGCGATCTGCTCGCCGATATCGCCGAACCCCTGCCGGTCGCCGTGATCGCGGAAATGCTCGGCGTCCCGGAGAGCGACCGGCCCCTGCTGCGGCCCTGGTCCGCCGATATCTGCGGCATGTTCGAACTGAACCCGTCGGAGGAGACCGCGCGGCGGGCCGTCACCGCGTCCGTCGAGTTCTCCGCCTATCTGCGGGGCCTGATCGCCGAACGGCGCACCGACCCCGGGGACGACCTGATCTCGGCGCTGATCGCCGCGTACGACGAGGGCGACCGGCTCAGCGAACAGGAAATGATCTCCACCTGCGTACTGCTGCTGAACGCGGGCCACGAGGCGACCGTCAACACCACCGCCAACGGATGGTGGACCCTCTTCCGCCACCCCGAACAGCTGGCCGCGCTGCGCGCGGACCACTCGCTGCTGCCGACGGCGGTCGAGGAACTGATGCGGTACGACACCCCGCTCCAGATGTTCGAACGGTGGGTCCTCGACGACATCGAGATCGGCGGCACGGTCGTCCCGCGCGGCGCGGAACTCGCCCTCCTCTTCGGCTCGGCCAACCGCGACCCGGCCCGCTTCCCCGCCCCGGACACCCTGGACCTCGCCCGTACGGACAATCCGCACATCACCTTCGGCGCCGGAATCCACTTCTGCCTGGGCGCACCGCTGGCCCGCCTCGAACTCGCGGCGTCGTTCGGCGAACTCCTCCGGGAGGCGCCGACGCTCCGACTCGCCGGTGACCCGGAATGGAAACCGGGCTACGTGATCAGGGGCGTCCACGCGCTCCCGGTGGAGCTGTAGCCCTCAGGGCCACCTGTTCAGGGTCGGTGCCCGGGAGAAGCCAAGGCTCTGGGGGTCCCCCCATTGCCGAAGGCATAGGGGGCGGAACTGCGAGAACAACCACGATGGTGGGCGCGGTCGGCAATGCCGGGCAGGAACCGCCCACGGATTCCGGAGAGGCCACGAGCTGGCTCGGCGTCTAACCGGCTCCCGCGACGGCGAGCTGTCCGGCGCTCAACACCGATCTCGCGGCGAGCATGGCTTCCCGGACCCGCGCGGCTCCGTTGGTGGCCACGACCGCCCCGTCGTCGGCCTGGGCTCTCCGTCCGCCCAGGCCCGCACACGCGGCGCAGATGCCCGGTCCCGAGACCGGGTCATGGCACTTGGCGCATTCGGCGTACCGAGGCTTCATGGGCTGCTGCGGGACCCGGACGGGCGGCAGTTTGCGCTGGAGGCGGCTGCGGAGCACGCCGACCGGGGAGTGCAGGGGCACGGGCAGGCCGGGCAGCAGGGCCCGGGCCAGCTCCCCGGCTGTGCTGCCGCGCTCCAGCCACTGGACGACGAGCGGCGCCAGTTCGACGGCCTCGGCCTCGCCCAGCCGCAGGCGCGGCTCGGCGCTGAGCACCCGGAACAGCGTCGCCACCGCCTCGCGGACCCGTCCGTCCGGTACGGCCGGAGTCTTCTGGCCGTCGGTCCGGCTCTCCTCCCGCCCCTCGGGCCGGGCGGCGGGGTGGGAGGGTTCTTGGTACCGGTTCTTTAAAAGAGGGGCGCCAGTACGACCGGTGCTCGGCCCACCGGAGACCGGACGGGTGACACCCGGCACCACCGGCTGCGGGGTGTCGTGGACGTGGGTCTCGGTTCGGATCGTGCCGTCCGGCAGGCGGATCTTCTCCACCCGGTAGTACCCGGCCTCGGTCAGTTCCTTGAGTGCCTTGCGGATCGCCCCACGCCCCTGCGGGCTGGTGTCGGCCATGTGACGGCCGTCCTCGCGCCAGCCGTCCGGGCGCGAGAGGAGGTCCGCGAGCAGACCCCGGGCCGTGTAGGACAGCCGCCGGTCCTGAAGAAGACTGTTGGGCAGCACGGTAAAACTACGTGCGTGTTCGATACGATGTACGCGCATCGGGAGTGGCTTTCTCCTGTTGCCGGGCCCCGGGGTGTTGGTAGCACCGCCGGGGTCGCCTTTTTCCGATTGGATCACGGAACGTATCACGCCACCCGCCACGCCAAGACGCTTTCGCCGCAACGGCCTTGACCGCAGCCGAGGACCGCCGAGTGGCCGGGATGTCTCTACGACGGGCGGGCGGCGATGCCCCCGCGCCAAGGCCCGACCGGGTGCCGAAGCCGGCACAGTCCCCGTGCGGGACAGCAAGCGCACCGACGGCCCGGTCCTCATGCTCTCCGCCCGAGCCTTCACCGGGCTTGTCGCACTCGCCAAGAACTCGCGCGTCTGATCCCGCGAAGCCAAAAGGCCCCGCGCTCCTACCGATTCGGGCAGGAGCGCGGGGACGGGGCGGCCGGGCGCGGCCCGGGGTTCAGCCCGTCAGGATGTCGCGGCGGCGGAGACCCGCCAGGCCCGCCGCCACCAACCCCGCCGCCAGGGCCGTCAGGACGAGGACCGGGGGCCAGTTCATCGCCTCACCCGGCATTTTCGGGAGATGGCTGAACGGCGACAGGTCCAGTACCGCCGCCGGGAGGTCCAGTGCCGGGCCGAGCCAGCCGATGGCGAGGGCCGTGCCGACGACCGCCCAGGCGGCGGGGGCGTACCGGGGAAAGAAGCCGTGGACGAGGACAGCGAGGCCGCCCAGCAGCCAGACCGCCGGGAGGAGGACGAGCGCCGCCCCGAGCACGGCCCCGAAGTCCTTGCCGTGGCCGACCGCGAGACCGAGGCCCGCGGCCGTGACGACGACGACCGCGCCGCCGAAGGCGATGGTCAGATGGCTCGCGGCCCAGGCGGTGCGGCTGACGGCCGTGGCGAGCAGGGGTTCGGCGCGCTGTCCGGCCTCCTCGCCGTGGAGCCGGAGTACGGATCCGACGACGTAGACCGCGGCCAGCATGGCGAAGAGTCCGGCGATCGCCGCGAGAAACGCTTCCGTCAGCCCGGACTGGCCGCCCATGCGTTCGAAGATCTCCCGAGTGGACTCGTTCTCGCCCACCAGGTCGGCCGCACCGTCGGCCATGCCGCCGAAGACGAATCCGGCGACCAGGAATCCGGCGGTCCAGCCGTACAGGGCGCCCCGCTGGAGCCGCCAGGCGAGCGCCGCGACCGTGCCGAGGCGTCCTTCGGCGGGTCCGGGCCGGGTCGGCAGGAAGCTCATACCGACGTCGCGGCGGCCCGCGAGGACGAAGGCGAGGGCGCCCTGGCCGATGACGGCGGCGGCGAAGAGCAGCAGGATCCACCACCGTTCCCCGGCGTAGGGCCGCAGATGTCCGGCCCAGCCGAGGGGGGAGAGCCAGGTCAGTACGGCGTCGCCGTGGGCGTCGCCCGCGTCGCCCGCCGCGCGGAGTCCGAAGGCGAGGCCGAGTGCGGCGCCGGTCAGGCCACGGGCCAGCCGGGCGCTCTCGGTGAACTGGGCGGCGATCGCGGCCACCCCGGCGAAGAGGAGGCCGACCCCGGCGATCCCGAGGCCGAGGGCGACCCCGCCCGCCGGGTCGCCGGTGGACCCGGCGAGTCCGGCGGCGACGAGTACGGCGACGGCGGCGTTGGCGACGAACGCGGTGAGCAGCGCGGCGGTCAGCCCCGCCCGGCGTCCGACGACGCCGGAGGCGATCATCTCCTGGCGGCCGGTCTCCTCCTCCTCGCGGGTGTGCCGGATGACGATCAGCAGGCTCATCACGGCGGCGAGTACGGCGGTGGAGACTCCGAAGCGCCAGGCGACCAGGGCGCCGACGGAGTCGCCGAAGACCGTTCCGTAGAGGGCGCGGAGGGAGCCGTTGGTGCTCATGGAGTCGGCGAACTCGGCCCGGTCGGAGGGGGTGGCGTACAGCCCCTCGATCGTGCCGGCGCCGCTGACGACGATCATGGAGAGGACCAGGACCCAGACCGGGAGCATGATCCGGTCCTGGCGGAGGGCGAGCCGGAAGAGGGTGCCGGTCCCGGCGAAGGGCCGCTCGCGGCCCGGTCCGGCCGGGCGGCCGGAGGCGGGGCGGGGAGCCGGGGCCGGGACGGCGGTGGCCGTACTCATCGCCCGCTCCCCTCAACGGCCCCGACAGCCCCGACAGCCCCGGCCCCGGCTCCGGCGCCGTCTCCGTCCGCCGCGTAGTGCCGGAGGAACAGCTCCTCCAGCGTGGGCGGCGTACTCGTCAGCGACCGTACGCCGGATTCGGTGAGCGCCCTGAGTACCGCGTCCAGCTTGTCCGTTTCGACTTGGAGCCGGACCCGGTGGCCCCGGACGTCGAGGTCGTGGACACCCGGCAGCCGGGTGAGCCCGTCGGGCGGCGGCGCCGCGAGTTCGGCGGTGACACTGGTACGGGTGAGGTGCCGGAGGTCGGCGAGTGAACCGGTCTCCACGGTCCGGCCACGCCGGATGATCGACACCCGGTCGCAGAGGGTCTCCACCTCGGACAGGATGTGCGACGACAGCAGCACGGTCCGCCCCCGGTCGCGCTCGCGGAGCACACATTCCTGGAAGACCTCCTCCATCAGCGGGTCGAGCCCGGACGTGGGTTCGTCGAGGACGAGCAGGTCGACGTCGGAGGCGAACGCGGCGACCAGGGCGACCTTCTGCCGGTTCCCCTTGGAGTAGGTACGCCCCTTCTTGGTGGGGTCCAGCTCGAACCGTTCGATCAGCTCGGCCCGCCGCGCCCGGTCGAGTCCGCCGCGCAGCCGTCCGTACAGATCGATCACCTCCCCGCCGGACAGATTCCGCCAGAGGGTGACGTCCCCGGGTACGTACGCGAGTCTCCGGTGCAGCTCGACGGCGTCGCGCCAGGGGTCGCGCCCCAGCAGTCGCGCCGCGCCCGAATCGGCCCTGAGCAGGCCGAGCAGTACCCGGATGGTGGTCGACTTGCCGGAGCCGTTGGGCCCCAGGAAGCCGTGCACCTCCCCGGCTTCGACGGTGAGGTCGAGACCGTCGAGCGCGTGCGTCCGGCCGAAGGACTTGTGCAGTCCGGAGACGGTGATGGCCTTCGTCATGATTTCGAAAGTACGCTTCTTTCAGAAATTTGTGAAGTTAAGGAAGTGTATAAAATCGAAGGACCGGAGCCGGAAACGGCGACGGAACGTGACAATCGGGATCGTGAGGGCCGGGGCATGACGACCGAGCAGCGGCGGCGGCCGGAGACGGCGCGGCCGGAGAGAGCGCGGGACGAGGCGGCGGTCTCCGCCTTCGTCGAACGGTTCGCCGCGCAGCTGGCGGAGGCCGGGATGGCCCGGATGCCGGCCCGGGTCTTCGCGGCGATCCTCTCCTCGGACGAGGGCCAGCTGACCTCGGCCGAACTGGGCGAACGACTCCAGGTCAGCCCGGCGGCGGTATCGAGCGCGGTCCGCTATCTCGCCAGTGTCAACATGCTGTCGCGGGAACGCGAACCGGGCTCGCGACGGGAGCGCTACCGGGTCCACTCCGACCAGTGGTACGAGGCCCTGACCAGCCGCGAACAGATCATCCGCCGCTGGGAGGACACCCTGCGGCACGGCATCGCGTCCCTCGGCCCGGACAGCCCGGCGGGCGCGCGGATGGCGGAGACGCTCGGCTTCTTCGAATTCGTCGAGGGCGAGTTGCCGAAGATGATGGCCCGCTGGCGGGAACACCGCGACCGGGTCTACGGCCCCGGAGCCGCCGAGACCCCCGAGACCGCCGGGGCCACCGAGACCGCGGGGGCCGCCGGGGCCGCCCCGCAGGGCTGACGTACCGCTCGAAAGGAGTCGGCGGGCGGGTCAGGCGGCGTACGAGAGGACCGTCACCGTCCGCCCCGAAGCCCAGCGCTGCTCGGTGGCCGCGAGCCGCCGCCAGCCGAGGCGTTCGTAGAGCGCGGCGGCGGCCCGGTCGGACTCGACCACGTCGAGCACCGGACGCAGCCCGAGGCGCGCGGCGTACTCGACGGCCCCGGCCAGCAGCAGCGCCCCCAGATTCCGCCCCCTGGCACCGGGGGCGACGAACAACCGGCTGACGACGGCCGTGCCGGACGACGGCTCACCGCTGTCACGGGCCCAGAGCCCGGGGGCGAGATCGCCGTCACCGGGCGCGCACAGGGCGATATGCCCGACGGGCACCCCTTCATGGACGGCGACCCACGCACCGAGCGCCGACGCGGGCGACAGCCACGCCCCGGGATCGGCGGGCCAGTCGACCGGGTACCCGTCCTCGTCGTGGACCGCCGCGAGGGCGTCGACGCAGGCCGGGAGATCGTCGTCGGTACGGGGGCGGATGCGGATCGTCGTGGTCACGCCGGGATTCCAACACGCGGAGACGAGTCGGGCCAGGCGGTTTTCGGGGGCGGGGGCAGCCCCGCATGCGCGGGGCGCAGTCCTCGTGCACGCGGACCGCGTACGGGGTGTCGGGACCATCCCCGCACACGCGGGGGGGGCAGCTGGTCGAGCCGAACCCGCCCGCCAACTTCAAGGGTCCATCCCCGCACACGCGGGGCGTAGCAGCTCCAGACGGACCCGCTCCGGAAATTCAAGGGACCATCCCCGCGCACGCGGGGCACCGGCTCGGTGATCTGGGATGTTACGGGGGCACCGACCCGCCCCGCAGCACTTCGTCCGCGTCCGGCGATCCCCTCGTACCGCCCGCAAAGCGCACCCGGCGGGCCGTCAGGAGATGTCGAGCGCCGTGCCGTAGAGCCGGTTCACCCGCAGGCGGATGACCACCCGGCCCTCCGCCACCTGCTGTTCCAGGAACGCGGTCTCGTCCGCCGGGTCCGTCGGGCGGGCCGCCGCCGGGATCATCGACAGCAGCTCCCGGCCGACCTCGTCACCAGCCACGACCGTCGGCGCAGAGACCTCCGCCTCCCCTTCGGCGACCGCGAACGACCAGACGTCGGGCCCCTGGACATGCACAGAGGCGAGGGGGTTGCGGCGGACGTGTCCGGCTTTGACGCGGTCCACGAGGGTGGAGAAACGTACCGTCCGGGACTCCGGGTCCCAGTGGTACAGCAATGTCATCAGATGCGGATGCCCGTCGCGCTTCACCGTCGCGAATGTGCCGAACCGGCCGTCCGCCAGCAGCTTCGAGAGTGCTTCGTCGGACAGGGGACGGGGTGCGGCGGGTCCTTGAGCCATGGCCCCGAGTATCGGGGCCTACGACGGATTCGGCCAGAAATCACCGCCATCACCGAAAGACGGGCCCGGCAGGCGCAGCAAGACGGACGACGGCGAACCCCCGTTCCGCCGCCGCCCGTCACTTCGGCAACACTCGGCCCCCGCCGATCATGCCCGGATACGCGGACGAATTCCGGCCGCGGCCCGCGGCGGCCGATCACCGGCACCGGGCTGTTCCCCCGGCCCCCCTGCTGCTACGGTCGCCGCATGTTCCTCTTCCGTGCATAGGCGTCGGCACAGCCGCGCACCGGGCCGTCGAATCATCCGGCCGCCGAGCGTGGCCCTCGCCGTCCCGCACGCCGAAGAGCGCCCTCTCACGGGCGCAGTCTTTCGAGGAATATCACCATGTCTGCTGCTCCGGCGCCGCCGTCCGCCGCGCCTTCGTACGCGGCCGTACTGCGTACCCGCTACGCCTGCCGCACCTTCGGGGCGGCCCTGCTGGGCCGTCTCTCCTACGGAATGGTCTCCCTGTCGCTGATCCTGGCGGTCAAGGACGCCACCGGCTCCTATGCCGTGGCCGGGACCGTCATGGCCCTGTTCGGGCTGACGAGCGTGCTGCTCTCCCCGGCGAGGGCCGCCCTGGTCGACCGCCACGGGCCGCGACGGGCCCTGCTCCCGATGGCCGTCGGCTACGCGCTGTCGCTGACGGCGCTGGCCGTCGCGACCTCGTGGCCGGGGGTACCGGGCGTTCTGCTGGGAGTCCTGGCCGTACCGGCCGGGGTCTGCACACCGCCGCTCGGCCCGGTGATGCGGACGTTGTGGAGCGATCTGGTGCCCGACCGGGCGCTGCTGCGGCGCGCGTACAGTCTCGACGCCGTCGCCGAGGAACTCCTCTTCGTCACGGGCCCGTTGCTGGTGGGGGTGGTGGCGCAGCTCGCGACACCGTCCGTCGGGCTGGCGGTGAGTGCCGTACTCGTTCTGACCGGCTCGCTGACGCTGATCTCGGCACCGCCGGTACGCGGCTGGAAGGGCCACGGGAAGGGGTCCGCCGCGTCCGCGCCGACGGGGACCGAGGCCGGGGCCGAATCCGAATCCGAGTCCGAGGCCGGGGTCGAATCCGGGGCCGGAATCGGCGGTGGGCGCGGGCGCCGGTGGCATGGCGACCCCCGGCTGCGGCAGGCCATCGCCGTCTCCGCCTCGGTGGGCATCTGTCTGGGCGCGTTCGACCTTCTGGTGATCGCCTACGCCGACGATCACGGCGCCCCAGGGGCGATCGTCGCCTGGGCCCTGGCCGCGATGTCCGCGGGCAGCGCCGTCGGCGGCCTGGTCCACGGCGCCGTGCCGTGGCGCGTCGGCAGCGGTACGCGGCTGGCGTTTCTCGCGGCGGCGCTGGGAGCGACCCTGATCGCGACGGGGTTCTCCCCGCATCCCGCCGTACTCGTCGCGGGCGCGGCGATCGGCGGGCTGTTCATCTCCCCGGCGCTCACCACCGCGTATCTGATCGCCGACGAGGCCGCCGATCCGGCGACGCGGACCACGGCGGGCGCCTGGGTCAACACCGCGCTCAACGCCGGTTCGTCGGGGGCGACGGCGGCGGCCGGGCTGGTGGTGGGACGGCTGCCGCTGACGCTCTGTTTCGCCCTGGCCGCGGTCCCGGTCCTCCTGTCGGCGATGACGTCGCTACGCGCCCCGCGCCGCCGCCGCGCCTCACCACCCGGGCCGCGCCCGGCAACCGCGCCTTGTTCTCGGTCTGCAGCCCGGTGATGGGCTGTTCGCGCAGTTCCCCGCGCCCCTGAATGCTCTCCCGAGCACCGCCCCTGAAAAGGGGCCGCCTCTCCACAAGAGCGGACAGAAGAGCAACCCAGGGGCGCGGGGAACTGCGAGACAAGCCACTCACGGGCTGCGGACCGCGAACAACATCAAGCAGACAGGCGCGGCCCGGACCGTGAGGCGGCGCTCAGAGCAGCCCCCGCCCCGCCGCCTCACCACGCCAGTTGCGCGATCTCCTCCGCCACCACCGCGCACGCGTCCGCCGCCGGGTCGATCAGGGGGAAGTGGCCGGCCTCCGCCAGGAGCGTCAGGCCCACCGTCTCGCCCGCGCGGGCCGCCGCGTCGACGTACGCCTCGGCGACCGGCCGGGGTACGACGATGTCGTCGTACCCCTGCACCACGGTCGTCGCGATGCCCGTCGGCAGCAGCAGCGCCGGGTCGGCCGCCGCGCGCCGGGCCGCCGCCGCCGTCTCGTCGTCCCCGGTGCCGAGGAGTTGGCGGACCGCTCCCCCGCACACGTCGAGTGCCGTCGCCCGCTCGAAGTCGGCGATCGGGGCGAGCGCCACCACCCCGCGGAGTTCGGGTGCGCGGTCCAGGCGCCAGGCGCTGCCCCGGGGCAGTACGTGGCGGGCCGCAGCCCAGAGCGCGAGCTGGCCGCCCGCGGAGTGGCCGGTGAGGACGGTACGGCGGATGTCGGTACCGGGCAGTGCCCGGGCCACCAGCTCCGGCAGGGCGTCCATCACTGCGGCGACGTCGTCGAAGGTCTCGGGCCAGCGCCCGGCGACGGGCCCGCCCGTGGCCTCGGTGCCGCCCCCGGGGCCCGTGCGGGGAGCGGGGACGTCCCGCCCCCTGCGGTATTCGACGTTCGCCACCGCGAACCCCCGCCGGGCCAGGAAGTCCGCGAACGGGCTGATGTGCCGACGGTCGTACGGGGCACGCCACGCACCCCCGTGGAAGACCACGACCAGCGGCGCCCCGCCCGTCCCCTCGGGGTGGTCCGGGCCGCCCCGGGGCGCGTGGAAGTCGACGATCTGGTCCGGGTGGGGGCCGTACGCCTCCGTCGCGTCGGGTTCGACGGCCGGATGCGCGAACACCGACTTCTCCTCGGCCGCGTCCCGTTCGACAGCGGCGGCGTCGGGCACTCCGGGACCGGGGGTCCCCGGCGCGCCGGACGCGCCGGGGGTGTTCGGTTCCGGCCGGCTCGGATCCGGCACGCTGGATTCCGCCATACGGCGCCAACCCTCCGATGTTCACGCGGACTTGTACCGCTGGAACGACCTGGTCAGCGGGACGGTACCACCGAAGGGGCGGGTGTCCCCGAGGACGCCGGGACGGCCGCCGGAAGGGCTCCTTCCGGCGGCCCGGGCGCCCTGTTCGAAGAACCGGCCGCCCCTGCCCTACGCCTCGGTCACCACCGGCTCCGTCGACGCCGACGCCGACGCCGACGTCGAAGCCGCCATCTCCGCCAGTACCTCCGCGAGTACCCCCGCCGCGCGCTCCACGTCCGCGAAGCCCGTGTACAACGGGGTGAACCCGAACCGCAGGACGTCCGGGCCGCGCAGATCGCCGACCACGCCCCGGGCGATCAGCCGGTCCATCACGGCGGGCGCCGTCCCGGGGCAGGAGAGCGCGATCTGGCTGCCGCGTTCCTCGTGCCGTTCCGGCGTCAGGGACCGCAGCGGTGAGCCACCGCCGTCGAGCCCGGCATACGCCGCCACGCACTCCAGGAAGAAGTCGGTCAGGGCCAGGCTCTTGGCCCGTACTGCGTCGATGCCGACCCCGTCCCAGACGTCCAGCGCCGCGTCGAGCGCCAGCAGGGAGAGGATGTCGGGCGTCCCGACCCGGCCGCGCCCGATCCCGGCCGCGGGCTCGTACCCCGGTGTCATCGCGAACGGCTCCGTATGCCCGTTCCAGCCCGGCAGCGGGGAGTCGAAGGCGGCCTGGTGGCGGGCGGCGACATAGAGGAACGCGGGGGCGCCGGGGCCGCCGTTCAGATACTTGTACGTACACCCCACGGCCAGGTCCACCCCGGACGCGTCGAGGCCGACAGGCAGGGCCCCGGCGCTGTGGCAGAGGTCCCAGACGGCGAGGGCGCCCGCCTCGTGGACGGCGGCCGTGAGACCGGGCAGGTCGTGGCGGCGGCCGGAGCGGTAGTCGACATGGTTGAGGAGTACGGCCGCGGTCCGCGGGCCCAGCGCCCGGCCGACGGCGGCCGGGTCGGCGGGGTCGACGGGGACGATCCGGTGCCCGGTCAGCCGGGCCGCCGACGCCGCGATATAGCCGTCCGTGGGGAAGGTGGTGGCGTCCACCAGGACGTCCGTACGCCCGTCGCCCGCCAGCCGGACCGCGCCGACCACCGCCTTGAACACATTGACGCTGGTCGAATCGGCGACCACGAGCTGTCCCGGCGCGGCCCCGACCAGGGGCGCGATCCGGTCGCCGATCCGCTCGGGCGCCTGCCACCAGCCGCTCTCGGTCCAGGACCGGATGCCCAGTTCGCCCCACTGGCGGCCGATGACGTCGGCGAGCCGGGCGGGGACGTGGGCGGCGAGCGCGCCGAGGGAGTTGCCGTCGAGATAGACGACACCGTCGGGGAGGGCGAAACGGTCCCGGGCGAACCGGAGCGGGTCGGCCCCGTCGAGCCGGGCGGCCCGGTCCCGCAGACCATCGCGTACGGAATCGGCGGCCCCGGCTCGTACGCCGGACTCGGCGCCGGACTCCGGGCCGGACTCCGGGCCGGGCTCCGGGCCGGGCTCCGGGCCGGTGGAGGTCACACGGGGCTCAGACATGGCTGCGCGCCGTCCACAGCTCGGGGAAGACATTGCGGCGGGCCCGCTTCTCCAGCCACGCCACCCCGGCGGAGCCGCCCGTCCCCGTCTTGGCGCCCATCGCGCGCCGGGTCGCCACGAGATGGTCGTTGCGCCAGCGCCAGACCAGTTCGGCAACGTCCGTCAGCGCCTCCCCGAGCCGTACCAGCTCCTCGTCCCGGTCCGGATCGCGGTAGATCTCCGACCAGACCCGCTCGACGGCCTCGTGCGGCTCGTACCGGCGGTCCGGCTCACGGTCCAGCACCTCGGCCGGGACGGCCTTGCCGCGCCGGGCCAGCAGCGCCAGCACCTCGTCGTAGAGGCTGGGTTCGGCCAGCGCCTGCTCCAACTCGGCGTGGACCCGGGGCGCGCCCCGGTGCGGGACCAGCATCGACGCGGACTTCTCGCCGAGCAGGAACTCCATCCGCCGGTACATCGCGGACTGGAAGCCCGAACCCTCGCCGAGGGCACCCCGGTAGGAGTTGAACTGCGCGGGGGTGAGCTGTCCGAGGGGCCGCCAGGACGCGTTGAGCGCCTCCAGCTCGCGTACCGAACGCTTGAGGGCCGCTATGGCGACGGGCACGTCGTCCCGGCGGAGCGCGGCGGTCGCGGTCTCCCACTCGTGGACGACGACGGTGAACCACAACTCCATGACCTGGGTGGTGACGAGGAAGACCATCTCGCCGGGGTCGTCGGAGAGGGGATGCTGCAAATGGGTGAGGACATCGGCCTGGACGTAGTCCTCGTACGGGGTGGTCCCCGCGAAGTCGACGGTCGGCACGTCGTCAACGGCACCGTCGGCACCGTCGGCGGGCGTGGCGGGCGCGGTGGGCTCGTACGGCCCGGTGGGCGCGGTGGGCGCGGTGGCTTCACGCGCCGGGGAGTCGTGCGCAGCGGACTGGGACATCGCGTCTCCTCGATGTGTCCGGGTAGCGGTCCGCCCCTTCCTGTTGGTGGGTGGGAGCTCCGGTCCCCGAGCGCATCCTAAACGCCGACCCGTGTCCCCTCCAGATATCTCCGTGCGGAACCGCCGGGGCACCGGTCCGCGAAACCGGCGCCCCGAACGAGACGAACCGTCTCGGCCTCAGCCCAGCGTGTCCGCGGCGAGCGGCGACGAGTCCCGCAGGAACTGGGAGCAGCGCTCGTACTCCGCCTTCTCACCGATGGTGCCCGCGGCCCGGGCGAGGGCATGCAGGGCGCGCAGGAAGCCCCGGTTCGGCTCGTGCTCCCACGGCACGGGCCCGTGGCCCTTCCAGCCGTTGCGGCGCAGGGCGTCGAGCCCCCGGTGGTACCCGGTACGGGCGTACGCGTACGACTCCACGACCCGCCCGGCCTCGAAGGCGTCGTCCGCGAGCAGCGCCCAGGCCAGCGACGAGGTCGGGTACTGAGCGGCGACGTCCACGGGCGCGGTCCCGGCGGCGAGCGCCTCACGGGGCCCGGTCTCGTCGGGCAGCCGGGTGGGGGGCGGACCCCCGAGGAGATTCTCATGAATGGCCATACGCCCAGTCTCCCCCACCCCCGCGTCCGCCTCGGGCACGGGGCGGGGTGGGGCCACCGGCTTCGCGCCCCGGCGATACCGGACTCTTCAAGACATCGCCCGACCCACCCGGCACACTGGCAGTGTCGGCCGTGAGGAGGCGGAGGAGTGAGCGTCGCCCGCTTTACGGAGCACCATGGTCCCTGGACCGTCGCGGATGTCCTGGCCCTGCCCGAGGACCGCTCGGCGCGCTACGAGCTGCTGGGGGAATCCCTCGTGATGTCCCCGGCTCCGGGGCTGCGCCATCAGCGTGCCGGCTTCCGGCTCCATGTGGCGCTCGAAGCCGCCGCGCAGGCAGCGGGCGCGCCGGTCGAGGTCCTGGAGGCGATCAACGTCACCCTGCCCTCCGGTCTTGTGGTCCCGGACATCGTCGTGGCCGACGCGGGTGCGACGGCCGAGGACGCGGTCAGTATCGACGCCGAGGCGGTACAGCTCGTCGTCGAACTCGTCTCACCCGGCAACAAGACCATGGACCGCAAAGTCAAACCGCTGCTCTACGCCGAAGCCGCCATTCCGCACTACTGGCGGCTGGAGTTCGATCCCGCTCCCCGCCTGATCGTCTCGGAGCTGGACAACGGCCGGTACGCGGAGCGGGTCATCGCGCTCCCGGGCACCGTCACCACGATCGACGGGCCGTTCCCGATGAAGCTCGACCCGGCCGGAATCGCCCGGCAGTAGGACGGGCGGGGCGAGCCCGCAGCTCTGCCCACGCCCGCCCCGGGCGGCCCCGGCCCGTGCGCCCGACGCGCGGCACGGCCTACGGGGCCCGGGGCGGCACCACGGACTTCGCGGCCCCCTGTGAACGGATTCTCAGACAGGCCGTTGCCGGGCCTTTCCGCAGGTGGGGCGCGGTCGTCAGAAGGGCAGTCGGCGGCGGGCGCGGCGCCCGGCGGATCCGCTGCGGCCCACGGCCCGGGAGCTGCTGCGGAACGGCTTGCTGAGCAGGCGGCCGAGGATTCCCGGGGCCTTGCCGCCCAGCCGGGATCCGGCGCCGAGGGTGCGCTGGGTGCCGCGCTCCGGGTGACGGGACAGCCGGGGGACGAGGAAGCCCAGAACGGCCAGAGCGGCACAGACACCAATAACAGCGATGATCACGCGGGTCTCCTTTCACCACGAGGTCGTACGCGGTCCTTCCCCTCGGAAGGACTCAGGCTGCCCGCCTACCCAGTCCCCCGACGCCGACACGGCCCACCTCGGAAGCCGGGCCCGGACACAACACGCCCTAGCTGTATTGACCCGCAGGGTTGTTAACGCGGCTGATGGGTGGGTGTCCGTCGAGTGCGGTGTGGCTGCGGTGGTGGTTGTAGGTGTGGAGGAAGTCT
>NZ_JBFADP010000099.1:0-16731 GCF_040641415.1 Streptomyces sp. NPDC020875
TTTTATGCAGATGCGGGTTTAGCGTATGACTACTTGTGTGAGTGGTGTTCTGTGGTGTGCTGTTCGGTTGTGACTGCGGGGCCCCGGGTCGGTACGCGCGGGGGGGTGTACGGTCCGGGGGCCGTCCGGCGCCGCCCGGCCGCCCGTAACGGCCGGGCGGGCCGGGGGAGGCGGACCCCCTCCGAGGGACCGTGTTCGGAGGGGGCCCGCCCCGCGACGGGGCCGCCGTCAGACGGCGGCGGCGGTGACCTCGGCGGGCGCCGCAGGGTCGGCGGGTTCGGCGAGGCCGGCGAGCGGATTGCGGAGCGTGCCGATCAGCTGGAGTGCCGCCGACGGGTCCGCCAGGTCGACCATCTGCCGGTTGTTCCGGAGCTGGAGCCGGTTGAGGCAGGAGAGCGCGAAGTCCGGCGCGAACAGGTCGTACTCGGCGAACTTGTCGGCCAGTTCGGGGACGGCCGCCTGGTACTCCCGTACGCAGTCGGCCACCGCCGTCCAGAACGCCCGCTCCTCCAGCCGCCCCTCGGCGACCAGCGCCGACGACAGGAACCGGAAGAAGCAGTCGAAGACGTCGGTGAAGACCGAGAGCAGCTTCATCTCCTCGGGCACCTCGGCCCGGACGCGCTCCACGGCGGGCGGCAGCACCGCGTCGGGGTCCATCACCACGATCTCCTCGGCGATGTCCTTGAAGATCGCCCGCCGGACCGTGCCGTCCTCGCCCAGGACCAGGATCACATTCTCGCCGTGGGGCATGAACGCCAGGTCGTAGGCGTAGAAGCTGTGCAGCACCGGGGTGAGATAGGCCCGCAGATAGCCGCGCAGCCACTCGGCGGGCGGCAGCCCCGACTCGTCGATCAGGGCTCCGGCGAACGAGGCGCCGTCCTGGTCGGCGTGGAGCAGGGACGCCATGGTCGCCAGCCGCTCGCCGGGGGCGAGCGAGGGGACCGGGCTCTCCCGCCAGAGCGCCGCCAGCATCTTCCGGTAGGGCGAGTGGCGGTCGGTGGCCCGCTCGTACTGCTGGTGGCGGTAGCCGATGGCGGCGTGCTCGCGGATGATCGAGAACCGGGCCGCCCGCAGGATCGGGTCCCGTTCGATCAGTCCGGCGAGCCAGTCGTTGATCGCCGGGGTGGCCTCCATGTACGCCGCCGACAGACCGCGCATGAAGCCCATGTTGAGGACCGAGAGCGATGTCTTGACGTAGTGCTTCTCCGGGGCGCTGGTGTTGAAGAACGTCCGGATCGACTGCTGGGCGAGATAGTCGTCGTCGCCGGGGCCCAGACAGACCAGCCGCTGCCGGGCGACCTCGGCGGCGAAGGTGACGGAGAGCTTGTTCCACCACTGCCAGGGGTGGACGGGCAGCAGATAGTACGCGTCCGGGTCCAGGCCGAGCCCGGTGAGCCGGGCCGCGAACCGGGCCAGGGTCTCCTCGCCCAGCTCGTCCCCGACCAGGGTGTCGTAGTCGAGGTCGGCGCCGGAGGTGAAGGTGGCGTGGTCGCGGTGGGCGGCCAGCCAGATCAGCCGGATCGGGCTGGCGGCCTCGGGCGCGTACGACAGGAACTCGTGCACCCCGAAGCCGAGCCGCCCGTTGTTGGCGACGAAGCAGGGGTGGCCCTCGGTCATCCCGGTCTCGATGGCCTGGAATCCGGCTTTCGCCAGCTCGGCGGAGCTGACGGCGGGACGGGTCAGCTTGTACGCCGTGCCCGCCAGGGTGGAGGCGATCTCCTCCAGATACACCGGCAGCACGGTGTCGCTCAGCCCCAGGGCCGACCGCAGTTCGGTACAGAGGTCGACGGCGTCCGGGGGCAGCTCCACCCCCCGGTGGCGGCGGACGATCGAATCGGCCGGGATGTCCCAGTGGTCGAGCGCCCTGACCTCGGCGGTGAACCGGTACTCGGTGGCCCCGTCGTCGCTGAGCACCCGGTAGCCGCCGTCCGGCAGCGGTTCGGGGACCAGCAGCCGTTCATGGGCGAACTCGGCCAGCGCCTTGCGGACCAGCAGCCGGTTGGCGCGGTCCCACAGCTCGGGCGTCAGATGGGCGACGGCGTCGGCGACGGTCATCGTCCCACCGCCGGACGGTCGGCCATGGCGGCGCTGTGCTCGAACGCCTCGCGGGTGCAGAAGCTGAGGAACGCCTCCTTCTCGGGGGTGCGGATCCGCTCCGCTATCGAGAAGCCCGCATAGGTGTTGAGGGCCTGGACGGCGGTGTTGCGGACATCGGGTTCGACGACGATCCGCTCGGTGGCGGGGTCGGCGAACAGGGTCCGCAGCACGGCGGTGATCACGGCCCGGGTGAAGCCGTGGACCGGGGTGTCGGTGGGTGCGACCAGGAAGTGCATCCCGACGTCGCCGGGCCGGGCGTCGTACAGGCCGACCAGTTCGACCCGCGCGGGGTCGTAGCTCTCCATCAGGAACACCGGTTCACCGGACGGGTCGTGGCCGATGAAGGCGTGGTGGTCCGGATGTTCCGTGATCGCGGTGTACGCCCGGGCCACGTCCTCGGGCCCGAAGTCCGGCATCTGCCAGAACGCGGACTTGGGGTGGGTCACCCAGCGGTGCACCAGCGGGATGTCGGTGAGCGGGTCGAGCGGTCGGACGGTGAAGCCCAGCGGGTCGGGGGCGGTCATACGGAGAACTCCTGGAACGCGATGGACTTTTCCACGGCGTAGTACTCGCGCCCGAGCAGCTCGCCGATGATGTAGGCATTGCGGTACGCGCCCATCCCCAGGTCGGGTGAGGTGATGGAGTGCGTGTGCACGCCCGCGTTCTGGAGGAAGATCTCCCGTCCGACGGTGTCGACGGAGTAGTTGCGGGCCACGTCGAAGCGGCCCCGGCCGTCCCAGCGGATGCGGTCGTGCAGGGGGGTGAGGAAGTCGGGGACTGTGTACTTGTAGCCGGTCGCCAGGATCAGGCCCTCGGTCCGCAGTTCGTACTCCTTGTTCTGCTCCTCCTGGCGGAGGGAGAGGGTGTACGTACCGGACGTCTCGTCGTACGCGGCGCCGTCGAGGGACGAGTTGGTGAGCAGCCTGGTGGGGACGGGGCCCTTGAGGTTCTTCTGGTAGAGCAGATCGAAGATGGCGTCGATCAGATCCCCGTCGATCCCCTTGAAGAGGCCCTTCTGCCCCGACTCCAGCCGGTAGCGGGTGTCCTCCGGCAGGGCGTGGAAGTAGTCGATGTACTCCGGGGAGGTCATCTCCAGCGTCAGCTTGGTGTACTCCAGCGGGAAGAACCGCGGGGAGCGGGTGACCCAGTTCAGCCGGTAGCCGTGGACGTCGATCTCGGAGAGCAGGTCGTAGTAGATCTCCGCCGCGCTCTGGCCGCTGCCGACCAGGGTGATCGACTCCTTGGCCTGGAGCGCCGCCTTGTTCGGCAGATAGGCCGAGTTGTGCAGGAGGTCGCCGCCGAGGTCCCGGCAGCAGTCGGGGACGTACGGCGGGGTGCCGGTGCCCAGCACGATCCGGCGGGCCCGCAGGACCTCGCCCCCGGCGGTGCGGACCAGGTAGTTCTCGCCGTCGTGCTCGATCAGGGTGACGGTGGTATTGAACCGGACATTGGTCAGCCGGGCCGCGACCCAGCGGCAGTAGTCGTTGTACTCCGTCCGCAGCGGATAGAAGTTCTCCCGGATGTAGAACGGGTAGAGCCGTCCCACCTGCTTCAGATAGTTCAGGAAGGAGTACGGCGAGGTCGGGTCGGCGAGGGTGACCAGATCCGACATGAACGGGGTCTGGAGGTGGGAGCCCTCCAGGAACATCCCCGAGTGCCACTCGAAGTCGGGCTTGGAGTCGAGGAAGAGTCCGGTCAGCTCCTCGATGGGCTCGGTGAGCGCGGCCAGGCCCAGATTGAACGGGCCGAGCCCGATCCCGATGAAGTCGTACGGTTCGCCGGAGGCGGGGGTCCCGGCCGGCCCGCGCGGGGGCTCAGGAGGCGTGGACAAGATTCTCTCCCAGGTACTGCTCGGCATGGCCGGCGATGAGATCGAGGACGGCGGCGATGTCGTCGGCCGTCGTCTCGGGGTTGAGCAGGGTGAACTTCAGGTACTGGCGGCCGTCGACCTTGGTTCCGGCGACCACGGCCTCACCGGAGGCGAAGAGGGCCTTGCGGGCGTAGAGATTGGCCCGGTCGATCATGGCGGGGCTGGTGACGCCCGCCGGGAGCCAGCGGAAGACGAGGGTGGAGAGCCGGGGCTCGACGACCACGTCGTAGCGGGGGTCGGCGGCGAGCAGTTCATAGCCCGCCGCCGCCAGGTCGCAGACCTCGTCGAAGAGGGAGCCGATCCCGTCGGCGCCCATCACCCGCAGGGTCATCCAGAGCTTGAGCGCGTCGAACCTGCGGGTGGTCTGGAGCGACTTGTCGACCTGGTTGGGGATCCGCTCCTCCACGGTGCGGCGCGGATTGAGGTAGTCCGCGTGGTACGTGGCGTGCCGCAGGGTCGCCCCGTCCCGGACCAGGACGGCGGATGAACTCACCGGCTGGAAGAACGACTTGTGGTAGTCGACGGTCACGGAGTCGGCGTGCTCGATGCCGTCGAGGAGATGGCGGCGGGTCGGGGAGGCCAGCAGTCCGCAGCCGTACGCCGCGTCGACATGCATCCAGGCGCCGTACCGCTCGGCGAGTTCGGCGATCTCCGGCAGCGGGTCGATGGAACCGAAGTCGGTGGTCCCGGCGGTGGCCACGACCGCCATCGGGACCAGCCCGTCGGCGACGCAGCGGTCCAGCTCGGCCGCGAGGGCGAGAGTCCGCATCCGGCGGTCCCGGCCGGTGGGCAGGGCGATCACGGCGTCCCGGGAGAGCCCGAGCAGCTTGGCCGACTTCTGGACGCTGAAGTGGCTGGCCTCCGAGGTGAAGATCCGGAGCTTGGCCGGGTCGGCGCACTTGGCCTCCTCCCGGGCCAGCAGCAGCGCCTGGAGGTTGGACTGGGTGCCGCCGCTGGTGAAGATCCCGTCGGCGGCGGTGCCGTAGCCGATCCGGCCCGTGGTCCAGTCGATCAGCTTGCGCTCGATCAGGGTGCCGCCCGCGCTCTGGTCCCAGGTGTCGACGGACGAGTTGACGGCCGAGAGCACCGCCTCGCCGACCACGGCCGGGATGACCACCGGGCAGTTGAGGTGGGCCAGGTAGCGGGGGTGGTGGAAGTAGACGGCGTCCCGGAGGTAGACCCGCTCCAACTCGTCGAGGGCGGCGGAGGAGTCGCCCAGCGGCTGGTCGAGGTCGATCTCGGCGATCTCCGGCGCGAGGGCGTCGGGGGTGATACCGGTGAACGGCCGCCGGGTTGTGGCGAGTCGGTTCGCCACCCGCTCGACTCCTTCGGTCACGGAGCGCCGGTAGCTCTCCGCCGTTACGTCATTGAGCAGGTGCGAGCGCATGCAATGTCCTCCCGGATACGGGGACTTGTCGCTCTCCGGACAGGTGGGGGTGCGAGGGCGACCTGGGGAAGGTTAGCCTAACCTAACCTTTTCTGTGAATCGGGCCCCGGGAATCGGTCGCCCCTCCGCCTATGGCGTTCTTCACACGGCACCGACCCGGCCGGTGTCCGGGGGCGGTTCACCCGGACACGGCGGGGCGCCGGTCCGGTGCGGACCGGGTGGGGGCCGGGTGCGCGCGGTCGCGGTCGCGGCGCGGGGGAGTGGGTGCGAGGGATGGGGCGGGAGATGCGGCCGTCCGGTGGTCCCGCCGTGAAGCGGAACCCGTGACGGCCGGAAGTATGCATGCCCCATCGACCACCGGGTGGATCCCGGACGGCGATGGTCGGTCAGAATTTGGCCGGATATCTACCGTTAGATGGTGATAGGGGGTGTGGTGGTGCTCCGGTCGGCCGGGTGACGGCGGATCAGGCTTCGCCGATCTCCGCCAGTGCCGGATCGTCGCGCAATCCGTCCTCGCTCACCCCGCGCCGCCAGTAGCCGACGAAAGTGACCCGGCAGCGGTCGAAGCCCCGCTCGTTCACCAGATGGCGCCGGAGCGCCTTGACGGAGCCGGACTCCCCGGCGATCCAGGCGTACGGAGTCCCCTCCGGCAGCTCGGCGGCGGCCACGGCCTCGGCGGCGGACGGCGCGCCCTCCTCGCGGACCAGCCAGACGATCTCGGCGTCGGCGGCGGTCTTCAGCTCGATCCGGTCACCGGCGTGCGGCACCTCCAGCCAGACCCGGGTCCGCGCCCCGGCGGGCAGCCACTCCAGGATCGCCGCCACGGCGGGCAGGGCGGTCTCGTCGCCCCAGATCAGGGTCCAGTCGGTATCGGCGGGCGGTTGGCAGCGCACCGAGGTGTTCTCCGCGACGGCCGGGCCCAGCACCATGGCCCGCCGGCCGGGCTCGGCGGCCAGGGCGAACCGGCAGGCGGGCCCGCCGTCCTCGTGGACGGCGAAGTCGATGTCGAACTCCGTCGTCCCGGCCGGTGTCCGCCGCTGCTCCCGGACGGTGAACGAGCGCATCACGGCCCGGACGTCCTCGGGCAGCGCCCGCCAGGCGGCGAAGATCGCGCTGCCGTCACCGGCGTCGACCGGGACCACGGGGGCGTCCTGGCCCGGATGCGGAAGGAAGAGCGAAAGCGACTGGTCACGGCCGCCGGAGGCGAATCCGGCCAGCGCCTCGTCGTCGGGGAAGCCGCGGAAGGTCACCCGCACCATCGACGGCGAGAGCCGCTCGGCCCGCTCGACCCGGAGGTCGAAGAACCGGAAGGGAACGGCGTCGGGGGCGGTAGCCATGCGCGGAACGACCTCTTCTTCGTACTGCTTCTTCGTGCTGCCCGGACAAGTGATGGTCAGGTTAGCCTAACCTTCCCTCGTTACGGGAGTCCGGGCCGGGCCCGGCCGGAGCCGGAGAGCCCGGACGGTCACGGGCGGGCCCGGCGGAGCCCGGCGGTCCCGGACGGCCCCACCCGCCCCGGACGGTCATGGAAAGGCCCGGAGCCGGACCAGGGGCGTACGTCCCCCGGCCCGGCTCCGGGCCTCGACACCGTGCGGTGCGGCTCTCCGAGCCTTTGAAGGGACCCGTCGGCGCGGGCGGGTCAGCCGGTGAGCCCGAGTTCCCGGGCGATCAGCATCCGCTGCACTTCACTCGTCCCCTCGCCGATCTCCAGGATCTTGGAGTCCCGCCACATCCGGGCCACCGGATACTCGTTCATAAAGCCGTAGCCGCCGTGGATCTGGGTGGCCTCCCGGGCGTTGTCGACGGCGACCGTCGACGAGTAGAGCTTCGCCAGGGCGGCCTCCTTCTTGAACGGCTCGCCCGCCACCAGCCGGGACGCCGCGTCCCGCCAGCCGACCCGGGCCATATGCGCCCGCATCTCCATGTCCGCGATCTTGAACTGGATGGCCTGGTTGGCGCCGATGGGCCGCCCGAAGGCATGCCGCTCCTTGGCGTACTTCACCGACTCGTCGACACAGCCCTGGGCCAGCCCGGTCGCCAGGGCCGAGATCGCGATCCGGCCCTCGTCCAGGATCCGGAGGAACTGGGCGTACCCCCGGCCCTCGTCGCCCAGCAGATTCGCCAGCGGCACCCGGACGTCGTCGAACGCCAGCTCGCGGGTGTCGGAGGCGTTCCAGCCGACCTTGGAGTAGGCGGGGGCGACCGTGAAGCCGGGTGTCCCGGCGGGCACGATGATCGAGGAGATCAGCGGCTTGCCGTCGTCGGTCCGGCCGGTGACCGCCGTGACGGTGACCAGTCCGGTGATGTCCGTACCGGCGTTGGTGATGAAGCACTTGGAGCCGTTGATCACCCAGGAGTCGCCGTCCCGGACCGCCGTGGTGCGGGTGCCGCCCGCGTCGGAGCCGCCTTCGGGTTCGGTCAGCCCGAAGGCGCCCAGCCGCTCGCCCGCGCAGAGCTGCGGCAGCCATTCGCGGCGCTGCTCCTCCGTGCCGAAGCGGTAGACCGGCATCGCGCCGAGGGAGACCGCCGCCTCCAGGGTGATCGCCACCGATGAGTCGACCCGGGCCAGCTCCTCCAGGGCGATGCCGAGGGCGAGGTAGTCGCCGCCCATCCCGCCGTACTCCTCGGGGAACGGCAGTCCGAAGAGCCCCATCCGGCCCATCTCGCGGACGATCTCGTAGGGGAACTCGTGGCGCTCGTAGAGGTCGCCGATCTTGGGAGCGATCACCTCGTGGGCGAACTCCTCGACCGTGCGGCGGAGTTCCTCGTGCTCGGGGGTGAGCCGGTGGTCGAGAGGCATGATCACTCCTGGTGGGAGAGGGCGCGGACGGTACGGGAGGGGCTGGGGCGGCCCAGCCGTTCGGCCATCCACACGCTGGTGGCGGTGAGCAGGCCGAGATCGACCCCGGTCTCGATGCCGAGGCCGCGGAGCATCCACACGAGGTCTTCGGTGGCGAGGTTTCCGGTGGCGCTCTTCGCGTAGGGGCAGCCGCCGAGGCCGCCCGCGGAGGCGTCGACGGTGGTCACCCCCCGCTCCAGGGCGGCCAGGGTGTTGGCCAGTGCCTGGCCGTACGTGTCGTGGAAGTGGACGGCGATCGCGGAGACGGGCACGCCCGCCTCCGCGAGCCCGGCGAGCAGCTCCCGGACATGGCCCGGGGTGGCCACGCCGATGGTGTCGCCGAGGGAGAGTTCGTCGCAGCCGAGATCGCGCAGGGCGGTCGCGACCCGGACGACCCGGCGGAGCGGGACCGGGCCCTCCCAGGGGTCGCCGAAGCACATCGACAGATAGCCCCGGACCCGGATGCCGTCGGCCTTCGCCCGGGCCACCACCGGTTCGAACATGGCGAGCGACTCGTCGACGGTCCGGTTGAGGTTCCGCCGGGCGAAGGTCTCGGTCGCCGAGCCGAAGACGGCGACGGTACGGGCGCCGAGCGCCAGCGCCCGGTCCAGGCCCCGCTCGTTGGGGACGAGGACGGGCAGGTCGACCCCGGTGAGTCCGCCGGGGCCGGTGAGCCGGGGGTACAGGTCCTCGGCGTCGGCGAGCTGCGGCACCCACTCGGGGCGGACGAAGCTGGTGGCCTCGACGGTGGTCAGCCCGGCCGCGGCGAGCCGCCGCACGAACTCGGCCTTCACCTCGGTCGGGACCACGGTCTTCTCGTTCTGGAGCCCGTCGCGGGGCCCGACCTCGTGGATCCTGACCCGGGCGGGCAGGCCGTCCGCCGGGAACTCCATCGGCAGGGCGCCGACCGCCGTGGAGCTTTCGGCCGCCGTCGCCCGGCCGCCCGTGCCGCCGAGAACCTCGGGCCGTTCGTGCGGTTCCCCACGCCCCACCCGGGCCTCCGCCCCGTCGCGGGTGCCCGGCCGGGACGGTCCGTCGGCGGCGCTCATCGCCCGCCTCCCGCCGCGCCGTTCCCGCTTCCGGGCTCGGGCTCGGTGTCGTACGGCGTGACCACCGCCAGGAGCTGGTCCATCGCGACCGTGGTCCCGGGCGCCACATCCAGTTCGGTGACCGTCCCGGCGTGCGGCGCGGAGATCGTGTGCTCCATCTTCATCGCCTCCACCACCAGCAGGCTCTGGCCCGCTGCCACCTCGTCGCCGACGGCGACCTTCACCACGGTCACCGTGCCCGGCATGGGCGCGGCGAGGGTGTCGGCGCTGCCGTGCGCGGCGGACGACAGGGACTCGGCGACCGGGTCGTGGTCCCGGACCTGCCAGGAGTCGCCGTCGCGGCCGAGCCAGTCGCCCGCCCGGTGGAAGGCGTGCCGTACGCCGTCGACGGTGACGGCGACCCGGTCCGCCGTGACCTCGGCCGACGCGGGCGCCTCCTGAAGTACGGGTTCACGTCCCGTCACTCGCAGGGGGAAGGCGAGCGGCGCGGGCGGCCCGCCGAGCCGCCAGCCGCCGGGCTGCCCGAAGGGGTCGGTCCAGCCGGACGGATCCGGTCCGGGGACGAGGGCCGCCGCCCGGACGGCCGCCGCCGCCGCGTACACCTCGGCCGGTACGGAGTCCGGGACCAGGCCATCGGCCTCCCGCTCCACCAGCCCGGTGTCCAGTTCGCCCGCGACGACGGCGGGGTGCGCCAGCAGCCGCCGCAGGAATCCGGCGTTGGTGGGGACGCCGAGGGTGACGGTCTCGGCGAGGGCGGCCCGCAGCCTGCGCAGGGCGGTGGCGCGGTCGGGCCCGTAGGCGACGACCTTGGAGAGCATCGGGTCGTACAGGCTCGACACCTCGGTCCCGGGGCTGAGCCCGGAGTCGGTCCGCACCCCCGGGTGGCCGGTCCCGTCCGGCTCGCGCAGGGCGAGGACCGTACCGCCGGAAGGGAGGAAGCCGCGCCCCGGGTCCTCGGCGCAGATCCGGGCCTCGATCGCGTGGCCGGTGAGCCGGATGTCGTCCTGCTCGTACGGCAGGGGTTCGCCCGCCGCGATCCGCAGCTGCCACTCCACCAGGTCCAGGCCGGTGACCAGTTCGGTGACCGGGTGTTCGACCTGGAGCCGGGTGTTCATCTCCATGAAGTAGTACTGCGAGGGGTCGTTGCCCGGGACGATGAACTCGACCGTCCCGGCGCCCGTGTATCCGCAGGAGCGGGCGGCGCGCACGGCCGCCTCGCCCATCGCGGCCCGGGTCTCCTCGTCGAGCAGGACGGACGGCGCCTCCTCGATCACCTTCTGGTGGCGGCGCTGGAGGGAGCACTCCCGCTCGCCGAGGTGGAGGACGCGGCCGTGGCCGTCGGCCAGGATCTGGATCTCGATATGGCGCGGCCGGTCGATCCACCGCTCCACCAGCAGGGTGTCGTCCCCGAAGGAGGCCCTGGCCTCCCGCCGGGCCGCCGCGATCTCCTCCGCGAGGGCCGACTCCAGCCGGGTCAGCCGCATGCCCTTGCCGCCGCCGCCCGCCGACGGCTTCAGCAGGACCGGCATCCCGATCTCCCGGGCCGCGGCGGCGAGTTCGTCGTCCGTGAGCCCGGACCCGGAGGAGCCGGGGACCACCGGCACCCCGGCCGTACGGACCGTCTCCTTGGCTCGGATCTTGTCGCCCATCAGGGCGATCGCGTCGGCGGGCGGGCCGACGAAGACCAGCCCGGCGTCCGCGCAGGCACGGGCGAAGGCCGCGTTCTCGGCGAGGAAGCCGTAACCGGGGTGGACCGCTTGCGCGCCGGTCCTGGCGGCGGCCTCCAGCAGCCGGGGGACGGAGAGATAGCTCTCGGCGGCGGGCGCCGGGCCGATCCGGACCGCCGTGTCCGCCTCCCGTACGTGCCGGGCACCGGCGTCGGCGTCGCTGAAGACGGCGACCGAACGGATGCCCAGCGCCCGCAGGGTACGGATCACCCGGACGGCGATCTCGCCCCGGTTGGCGACCAGGACGGTGTCGAACATGGTCACATCGGTCACCTGGTCCTCACATCCGGAAGACGCCGAAGCCGGGCGCCGACGGGTCCTGGGCGTTCTTGGCGGGCAGCGGCGCGTTGGCGCAGGCGGTGAGGGCGAGCCCCAGCACCTGACGGGTCTCCAGCGGGTCGATGATCCCGTCGTCCCAGAGCCGGGCCGTGGCGTAGTAGGCGCTGCCCTGCTCCTCGTACCGCTCGCGGATCGGGGCCTTGAACGCCTCCTCGTCGGCGGCCGGCCACTCCTCGCCGCGCGCCTCCAGCTGGTCCCGCCGGACGGTGGCCAGGACGGACGCGGCCTGCTCGCCGCCCATCACGGAGATCTTGGCGTTGGGCCACATCCAGAGGAAGCGGGGGGAGTAGGCCCGGCCGCACATGGAGTAGTTCCCGGCGCCGTAGGAACCGCCGACGACGACGGTCAGCTTGGGGACCCGCGTACACGCCACGGCCGTGACCATCTTCGCGCCGTGCTTGGCGATCCCGCCGTGCTCGTAGTCCTTGCCGACCATGAAGCCGGAGATGTTCTGGAGGAAGAGGAGGGGGATGCCCCGCTGGTCGCACACCTCGATGAAGTGCGCCCCCTTCTGGGCGGACTCGGCGAACAGGATGCCGTTGTTGGCGACGATGCCGACCGGATGGCCGTGGATCCGGGCGAAGCCGGTCACCAGGGTCTGCCCGAACTCGGCCTTGAACTCGGCGAACCGGGAGCCGTCGGTGATCCGGGCGATCACCTCGCGGACGTCGTACGGCGTACGGGGATCCACGGGCACCGCCCCGTACAGCCCGGCCGGATCGACGGCGGGCTCCTCCACCGGCGCCACGGACCAGGGCAGCGGCGGGCGCGGCGGCACCGTCCCCATGATCGTCCGGACGATCCGCAGGGCGTGCGCGTCGTCCTCGGCGAGATGGTCGGTGACCCCGGAGATCCGCGAATGCGTCTCGCCGCCGCCCAGCTCCTCGGCGGTGACCACCTCACCGGTCGCCGCCTTCACCAGCGGCGGGCCGCCGAGGAAGATCGTGCCCTGGTTACGGACGATGACGGCCTCGTCGCTCATCGCGGGGACGTACGCCCCGCCCGCCGTACAGGACCCGAGGACGGCGGCGATCTGCGGGATGCCCGCACCCGACATCCGGGCCTGGTTGTAGAAGATCCGGCCGAAATGCTCCCGGTCCGGGAAGACCTCGTCCTGCATCGGCAGGAACGCGCCCCCCGAGTCCACCAGACAGACGCACGGCAGCCGGTTCTCCAGCGCCACCTCCTGCGCCCGCAGATGCTTCTTCACCGTCATCGGGTAGTACGTCCCGCCCTTGACGGTGGCGTCATTGGCGACGATCACCGCCTCGCGCCCGGCGATCCGGCCGATCCCCGCGACGACCCCGGCGGCCGGGGCCGCGCCCTCGTACATCCCGTACGCCGCCAGCGGGGCCAGCTCCAGGAAGGGCGAGCCGGGATCGAGCAGGGCGTCGACCCGGTCGCGCGGCAGCAGCTTGCCCCGGGCCGTATGCCGCGCCCTGGCCTTCTCGCCGCCGCCCAGCCGGGCCGCCGCCAGCGCGCCGCGCAGCGTGTCCGCCAGCTCCCGGTGGGCGGCCTCATTGGCCTGCCAGGCGGCGGACGCCGGATCGGCCGTACCGGTCAGCACGGGTGCCTGTCGTGATGACGACAGGGGTGCCTGCTGCATCGAATCGAGCCCCCTTGCCCGGACGACGTCAGTGGATGGTCCAGTTAATGACCGTTAACACTTCCCCTTCAGGTTAACGATCGCTAACCGGATTGTCTAGAATTACTTTCCATGAGCACCAGGACGGACGCGCCCACCCGCCGCGAGCAGATCCTCAGAGAGGCCGCGCGGCTCTTCGCGGAGCGGGGATTCCACGGCGTCGGCGTGGACGAGATAGGGGCCGCCGTCGGCATCAGCGGCCCCGGCCTCTACCGCCACTTCGCGGGCAAGGAGGCGATGCTCGCCGAACTGCTCGTCGGCATCAGCGAGCGGCTGCTCTCCGGCGGCCGGATCCGGGTCGCGGAGACCCCCGACGACCCCGAGGCGCTGCTGGCGTCCCTCATCGACGGCCATATCGACTTCGCCCTCGACGACCGGCCGCTGATCACCCTGCACGACCGCGAGCTGGACCGGCTGCGCGAGAGCGACCGCAAACTGGTCCGCCAGCTCCAGCGGCAGTACGCCGAGCTGTGGGTGACGGCGGTACGCGAACTCCACCCCGAGGTCCCCGAGGCCGACGCGCGGGCCGCCGTCCATGCCGTGTTCGGCCTGCTGAACTCCACCCCGCACCTGGGCTCCCGCGGCTCCCTCCCGCCGGGCTCCCGGACCCGCACCGAAACGTTGCTGCGCCGGCTCGCGCACGGCGCGTTCGCGTCGCTGACGCCGTAGCGGTCGCCGATGCGGTGGGGCGCGTACGGTTCACCGGCGTACGGCCCCGGTTCGCGGGCCCGCCCCCGGCTGTGACGGCACAATGGGGACATGCCGATACCCAGCCGTGCCGAACTCGTCGAGCACCTCGTCCGTACCCGGATCGCGGGCGACGTCGCCACCCCGCGCGACAACAACCTCTCCCACTACCGCAGGCTCGCCAACGGCGACCGGCACTACTGGCTGGGCCTCGAACTGGGCGACCGCTGGACCGACGAACAGGACGTCCTCGCCGTCATGGCCGAACGCTGCGGCGTCAACGACGACCCCGAGCACCGGGTCGGCCAGGACACCATCGACCCCGACCTGACCGTCGACGGCCTCGACCGGATGGCGGCCCGCCTCCGCAAGGCGGCATCCGGCAGACAGCGGGTCCTCTTCGCCACCGGCCACCCCGGCGGCCTCCTCGACGTCCACCGCACGACGGCGGACGCGCTGCGCGCGGCGGGCTGCGAGATCGTCTCCATCCCCGGCGGACTGATGACCGACGAGGGCATGGTCTACCAGGTCGGCGGCGTGGCGGTCCTCGAACACGGCGCCACGCTCTGGCACACCCACTCCCCGGCCCCGATGGCCGCGATCCTCGACGCCCTCACCCGCGACGGCAGCCCGCTCCCCGAACTGGTCGTCGCCGACCACGGCTGGGCGGGCTGCGCGGCCCAACGCGGCTTCGACACGGTCGGCTACGCGGACTCCAACGACCCGGCGCTCTTCCTGGGCGAGTCGGAGGGCACGGTCCAGGTCACGGTCCCCCTGGACGACCACGTCCTGGACCCCAGGTTCTACGAACCGATGACGGCGTATCTGCTGGGGGCGGCGGGGCTTGTGGAGGGGTGACGCGGGGGTGGGGTATCCCCGCATGGGCGGGGAGCACATGACGTACGACCCGATGGCCCGCGTAGCGGAGGGACCATCCCCGCACGCGCGGGGAGCACCGAAAAGCTCCGGGCGAACGCGCATTTGCCCAGGGGCCATCCCCGCACGCGCGGGGAGCACGGCAAGGCCGTCGGCGAGGAAGCCCGGCGCCGGGGACCATCCCCGCACGCGCGGGGAGCACGGCAGCTGCTCGGGGTTCACTGCGGGGGCTCCGGGACCATCCCCGCACGCGCGGGGAGCACCGTACTCCCCGCCGACCCGCGACAGGGCTAGCGGGACCATCCCCGCACGCGCGGGGAGCACCCCGAGCGCGCCGCGCTCCTCGTCGCCTGCCCGGGACCATCCCCGCACGCGCGGGGAGCACCGGGCGGCTGCTGTCCGGTGGCGACGGCGTGGCGGGACCATCCCCGCACGCGCGGGGAGCACAGCGACGAACGCCCGGTCCACCAGGTCGACTGGGGACCATCCCCGCACGCGCGGGGAGCACAGAAGCACCGCGACCGCGTCCATGCCGGAGGCGGGACCATCCCCGCACGCGCGGGGAGCACGCGAGCGAGGCGCGCAGCGGGTGGCTGACCGTGGGACCATCCCCGCACGCGCGGGGAGCACCCAACCACCCCGGCGTCATGTACGTCGAGGACGGGACCATCCCCGCACGCGCGGGGAGCACGCCGTATGTGTGGGGTGGCACTGGTCCGGACGGGGGACCATCCCCGCACGCGCGGGGAGCACGGTGAGCTGGAAGCCCGCCACCGTCGTGAGCTGGGACCATCCCCGCACGCGCGGGGAGCACGGCTCCCCGGCGCCGCGCGCGGCACCCTGGAAGGGACCATCCCCGCACGCGCGGGGAGCACAGTTCCCCACCTGCGGGTTTCTCAGCGGTAGGTGCCGTTTTCCATCACTAGTGCCGATACCGGCGATTGTGGCGTATGGGGTGAACTGGTCGACTGCTGAGTCTTGTTGTGCACCATGTCTTCCCGCCCCGTGTGGTTGGTTCGGGTGTTGACGATACGGGGCGCAGGGCGCGCGGGAAGTGGCTTTGGTGGGGTGGTGGGTCAGGCCGTTCGCCGGTGCCAGTGGTGTGGGTGGGGTTTTCAGGTGAGGAGGCCGATGGCTGCGTAGGTGTGGTCGTTGGTTGGGGTGTGGTTGTCGGTGTGGGTGGGTTGCCATTGGCTGACCGGGAGCAAGCCGGGGCCTACTGCGGTGAGGCCGTTGAAGAACGCGGCGATCTCCTCGAAGGTCCGGGGGCGGGTGGGGAGTCCGGCGACTTGGAATGTCCGGGTGGCGCGGTGGATCAGGTCGGGATCGTGCTCGGGGGTGAGATGGGACAGGACGAGGGCGCTTCCCGGAGCCAGGGCGCCGAGGAGGCGCCGTACCGCCGCGTGCGGCTGCATATCGTCTGTGACCTGGTCCAGGACACCGGTCGCCACCAAGGTGACGGGCTGGTCGAGGTCGAGGTGGGTGGCTGCTTCTTCGAGCAGGTGCTGGGTGTTGTGCAGATCGCTGAGGACCGCGCGGACCATGCCGCTGGCCCCCTCGACCTCGTGGGCGGTGTTGAGGTGGGTGACGGCGAGGGGGTCGTGGTCGATGTAGAGGGTTCTGGCGCGGCGGTGGTGGTGGCGTTGCACCAGTTGGTGGCTGGCGGGGGTGGAACGCGGCGGGAGTCCGGGGCCGATCTCCAGGACCTGGGCGATGCCGAGGTCTCGTGCGGTGTGGGTGAGGGCTCGTAGGCGGAAGGCGCGGGTGGCGCGGGCGACCTCACGGGCCGGGTAGCCCAGGGCGTGGAGGGTGCGTACGAGTTCCTCGTCCGCCTCGTACGCGTCCAGAGCCTCGGCCGCGTCACCGAGGGCGGCGTGCTGGAATCGTGCACTGCTGACCGGCCGGAACGCGGACGGGGTAGGGAGCACGGTCACAACGCATCCCCCAAGTCGTACGCGGGAGTGCAGCCGAGGAGCCGGGTGACGGTGAGGTCGGCGAGGAGCCACGGCAGGCGGGGGTCTTCGTACGGCAGCCGCGCACCGGCCGTTGTCACCACCGGCGCCCCGCCGGGGTTGCCCGGGTCGGGCCCGTACAGCAGGCCGTGGTAGCCCCAGACCTGCGGGTAGCGGACCCGTACCGCCCGGTACCCCCGGGCGAGGGACGGACACTGCCGGACGGCGAGGGTCGCGCAGGGGTTGGGGCAGAGGGGCACGAT
>NZ_JBFADP010000100.1:0-15640 GCF_040641415.1 Streptomyces sp. NPDC020875
GGGCTTCGGGTTCGGGGGCGGGATCGTCGTCGGAGGAGATACGGGCGACGTGGAAGGCGGAGCCGGCTGTGGCTCGGTTCGCCTCCGGGGCGCTTCAGCGGTTTTCATCGGTCGATCGTGCTCGATCGCTCGTTCCTCACGATCTCCGCGCGTTCTCCCTGCTGAAATCCGCGCGCCCCTTCGGCTCACTCGCCCTCTCCCGCGCGACGGCAAGGCGAGGCGCCCCGGAGGCGAACCGAGCCACAAAAATTCAGTCCTTGGCGAGGACGAAGGACGCGGGGCTGACGTTCTCGCCGGGGAACTTCGCCTCCAGCAGGTACGTACCGGCGCCGACCTTGGCGGGGGCGGCGGTGGAGCAGTGGCCGGTGCTGCGGGAGCGGTCCCACTCGTAGGTGTGGGTGATGGTGGTGTTGGCCGGGACCCTGAGCAGGAGGCTGGCCAGGTCGCGCGGGCAGTCGTTGGACGACCAGATCCGCTCGTCGTCGGAGTCCGTGACCGTCAGCACGGCCGAGGACCGGCCCAGGTCGACCTTGCAGTCGCCGCTCGAAGAGTTGACGGCCTTCAGTCGGAAGCCGGGCTTCTCGCCGAGCGGATAGGTCAGTTTGGTGGGCTCCAGGCTCAACTTGAGGGTGTCCGTGGAGCAGTTCGGCAGATTGGAGCCGACGGCCACGGGGCGGCCTTCCGAACCGCCGGAGCCGCCCGCGCCGCCCGAGCCGCCGGTGCCCTGACTCGTACCGCCGTCGTCCGTGCCGGTTCCGCCGGAGCCGTCCGCGCCTTCCGAGGGGCCGCCGGTGGTGTCGCCGCCGGTGGAGTCCCCGTCGCCGGTTTCGTCCCGCCCGCCGGGCTGCTGGCTGATCGCCGGACCCGACGGCTTGGGCCCGGGGGTGATCGAAGACGCGGGCGGGGAACTCTTGTTGGCCCCGTCGGTCTTGTCGTCGTCTCCCCCGCCCGACGTCAGCATCCAGACGACGACCAGCAGGGCGAGCACGGCCAGCGCCAGCGCCACCGCCCTCCGTCGCCAGTAGATGGAGGAGGGAAGCGGCCCGATCGGATTGCGCAGAGATCCCACGGGGCAACTCTACGAGAGGACGGGCCCAACTCCCGTCCCACCCGCCGCACTCGTCCGAAGTTCTACGGATCATCATCCCGGAATCGGGCCGGAGCGCCCTCGGAGCGGCGTCTCGGAGGACGACGGACCCGGTGGGGACCCCCTACTTTCGTCGGGGGTGGCCGATGCCGATCGCCTGAGGGCCCGGGCGGGCGGGCTCGATACGTTCGCCCGTATGGACAGTTCCCTCACCCGCGGTCTGTACCGCGACATCACCGATCTCGCCGAGGACTCCCCCGGCTGGCTCCAGCACCTCGCCGAGTTGTGGACGGAGGCGGGGCTACTGCTGTTCGGGGCGCTCTTCGTGGTCGCCTGGTGGCGGGCGCGGGTCGCGGACGCGCGGGCCCTCGCCGTCGCCGTACTGGCACCGGTCGCGACGGCCGCGGGCTATGTCGTGAGCGAGTCCCTGAAGACCGTCTTCGACGAGGAGCGGCCCTGCCGGACCGTCGAGGACGCGGCGACGTCGCTGGTGGCGTGCCCGCCGACCGGGGACTGGTCGTTCCCCAGCAATCACGCGTCCATAGCGGGCGCGGCGGCGGTGGCGCTGGTACTGGCCTGGCCCCGGATCGCGGCGCTCGTCGTCCCGATGGCGCTGCTGATGGGCTTCTCCCGGGTCTTCGTCGGGGTCCACTACCCGCACGACGTCGCGGTCGGGCTGGTCCTGGGCGCGGTGGTCGCGGCGGTCGTGACGCTGGGGGCGGCGGGGGCGGTGACGCGGTTGGCGACGTCGGTACGGGCCGGTACGCCGGGGGTCTTCACCTGGCTCGCGGGCCCGGGCCCGGGCGCCCACCGCGCCTAGCGTCTCGGCTCTCCCGGGAGCGCCCGGCCACCTGCTGTTGTTCGCGGTCTGACGGCCGTCTGTGGCTGGTCGCGCAGTTCCCCGCGCCCCTAAATGCTCTCCCGAGCGTCGGCCCTGAAAAGGGGCCCTGCCTCTGATGAGGAGAGGCCGGTCTCTTTCCGAGGGCGATGAGGAGGGCAACCAGGGGCGCGGGGAACTGCGCGACAAGCCACGACGGTGGTGCGGACCGCGAACAACATCAGGTCGCCGGGTGGGACCCGGGTAGTTGGCCTCAGCCGGAGGGCCAAGGCGCTGGGGGTCCCCCCATCGCCGAAGGCATAGGGGGAGGAACGGCGCGACCAGCCACAGACAGGCCGCAGACCGCGAACAAAGCCAAGGTCACCGGGCGCGGCCCGGGTAGTGGGGCGGCACCCAGAGGGCCAAGGCGCCGGAGGCGGGACGCGTGGACCAAGTGGGGCAAGGGACTGCGCCACACGGCCGGACCGGCTTCACCGCTTGGCCGACGGCCCGGGGCGGCTGCGGTGGGCGTCCTCGTGGACGTGTCAGGATCGACGGGCCATGACTGACACGACGACTGCCCCCGCCCCCGCCGCCGGGATCGCCGGCGAGCCCTCCGCATCCGATGCCGCGTCCCTCCACAGCCCGGTGATCTCGTGGTTCGACGACCACGCCCGCGATCTGCCCTGGCGCCGCCCCGAGGCGGGTGCGTGGGGTGTGATGGTCTCCGAGTTCATGCTGCAGCAGACGCCCGTCAACCGGGTACTGCCGGTCTACGAGCAGTGGCTGGCCCGCTGGCCCCGGCCCGCCGATCTCGCCGCCGAGCCTTCGGGCGAGGCGGTCCGCGCCTGGGGCCGGCTCGGCTATCCGCGCCGCGCGTTGCGGCTGCACGGGGCCGCGCAGGCGATAGCGGAGCGGCACGGCGGCGATGTTCCGAGCGATCACGCCCAGCTGCTGGCGCTGCCGGGGATCGGCGAGTACACGGCCGCGGCCGTGGCGTCGTTCGCGTACGGCCAGCGGCACGCGGTGCTGGACACCAATGTGCGCCGGGTCTTCGCCCGGGCGTCGACCGGGATCCAGTATCCGCCGACGGCGACGACCGCGGCCGAGCGGAAGCTGGCCAGGGCTCTGCTGCCGGACGACGACGAGACCGCCGCCAAGTGGGCCGCCGCCTCGATGGAGCTGGGCGCGTTGGTGTGCACGGCGCGCGGCGAGGACTGCGGGCGCTGTCCGATCGCCGCGCAGTGCGCCTGGCGGCTCGCGGGGAAGCCCGCGCATCAGGGCGCGGCCCGGCGGGGTCAGACGTATGCCGGTACGGACCGTCAGGTGCGGGGCAAGCTGCTCGCGGTGTTGCGGGCGTCCCGTGAACCGGTGCCGCAGGCGGCGCTGGACACGGTCTGGCACGAGCCGGTGCAGCGGGCCCGCGCGCTGGACGGGCTGGTCGCGGACGGGCTGGTCGAGCCGCTGGACGACGGTCTGTACCGGCTGCCGGGCTGATCGTCGCCGCCGGTCCACCGGTACGCCGGCTTCATCGACCTCACGGTCCCGAAGCAGTCCGCGAGCCTGTCACCGGAGCTGTCACCGAGCGGCGCACGGTCACCGGTGACCGTAACGGTCTTCGTACCGCCCCACTCCCGGGGCATTTCACCCCGAACTCCGACAGACACCCCCCGGATTGACCCCTCCGTCAAGAGGAGTCGACCTCCGTTCCCCGTCCGCCCCGCGTCGAAACATTCGCTGTTACACAACCGATGGACGGCCGTGCGTCCGCCGTCGGGTGTACACGACAGTGCCGTGACAAGCGCTCCGTAACTTCTGTCTCACAAGGACCGGCAGGGACGGGAAGCGCCGAGCGACACGGGTCGTCAGGGGCGGGATCCGCGGTGGCGCTCGGTTCACGGACACGGGGTGGAGGCGGTCGGGATGACGGTACAGGGCGAGGTGCTCGGCTTCGAGGAGTACGTACGTACCCGGCAGGAGGCGTTGCTGCGCAGCGCCCGCCGCCTGGTGCCGGACCCGGTCGACGCCCAGGACCTGCTGCAGACCGCCCTCGTACGGACGTACGGCCGCTGGGACGGTATCGCCGACAAGTCGCTGGCCGACGCCTATCTGCGCCGGGTGATGATCAATACCCGGACGGAGTGGTGGCGGGCCCGCAAGCTGGACGAGGTGCCCACGGAGCAGCTTCCGGACGCCTCGGTGGACGACGGTTCCGAGCAGCGCGCCGACCGGGCCCTGCTGATGGACGTGCTGAAGGTGCTGGCGCCGAAGCAGCGCAGTGTCGTGGTGCTGCGGCACTGGGAGCAGATGAGTACCGAGGAGACGGCTGCCGCGCTCGGCATGTCGACCGGTACGGTGAAAAGCACTCTGCACCGCGCGCTCGCCCGGCTCCGCCAGGAGTTGGAGAGCCGGGCGCAGGAGTGCGAGGACCTTCAGCTCGGCGAGCGGGCCCTGCGGGCGGTGCGTTCCGGCGGTGGCCGGGTCGCCGGGCCCGGTGGGTCCGACGGACTCGCCGCGCCCCGGGCCGCCCGCGATCTGACCGACCGCGGGGACCTGGCGCACGGATCCGTACGGACGCGGGACCGGGTGGGACGACAGCGGCAGGACGGACGGGGGCAGGAGCGGTGCGCGGCCTGACGGGCGGACGCGACGGCGGCAGGTGGACGGCGAGCGGAGCGGCGATGGCCGGGCTCGCCGTCCTCGGCGTGTTCGCGGCGGGGTGTTCGACGGGCGGTACCGGGCTGCGGGACGACGGTCCGGCGGCGAGTGAGGCGGGCCGGGCGACCGGCTCCGCCACTCCGCCGGCGACCGCGTCCCCGGGGCCGGTCTCCCCGGGCGCGGCGGCGGGGGCCAAGCGGCCCGATCCGCTGAAGCTGCTGCGGAAGGACGCCAAGGTCGACCCGGAGATCAAGGCGGCGCTGAAGCCGTGTGTGGAGGGCGGTCCGTATCCGGTCGACACGGCCTTCGGACATCTCACCGGCGGTACCGCGCCCGATGTCGTGATCAACGTGGCGACCTGCGACGACAGCATCGCTCTCGCCACGTACGTCTACCGGCTCGAAGGCTCCGGCTACCGGAACGTCTTCCTCCGGGAGGAGCCCGCGGTCTTCTCCGCGATCGACCGGGGCGATCTCGTCGTCACCCAGCAGATCTACGAGAAGGACGACCCGACCGCGACGACGGCCGAGGAGGTGCTGACGTACCGCTGGACCGCCGGTACGGACGGCGGCGGCCGGTTCGTCGAGACGCACTGGACCCGTACGCAGTACCGCAGTCTGCCCGCGGAGGACGGGGAAGCGTACTCCCCGACCTTCGAGGACGAGCCCCGGTCCCAGTGGCTTCCGGAGGCGGAGCCCGGTGGCAGCCGGGGCGGGGTGTCCGGAGCGGCCCGGTCCGGCGACTTCCCGTCCGGACCGGCCTCCGGAAGCACCTCCGGTTCCGCTTCCGATCGTGCTTCCGCTTCCGGTACGGCCTCCGGCGGCGGGCCCGCCGTCGCCGTGGACCGGTTCCACTCCGTTCCTTCCCCCGTCCTGCCCGCCGCCCCGGCCGTACCGCCCGGCACGGGCGCGCGCCGAGAGAGCTGAGAGTCCGATGGCCGAGACCCATGTCCTGTTCGTCGAGGACGACGACGTCATCCGGGAGGCCACCCAGCTGGCCCTCGAACGTCAGGGCTTCGTCGTCACCGCGATGCCCGACGGGCTGCTGGGCCTGGAGGCGTTCCGGGCGAGCCGGCCGGACATCGCCCTGCTCGATGTGATGGTGCCGGGGCTCGACGGAGTCAGCCTGTGCCGCCGGATCCGGGACGAGTCGACCGTGCCGGTGATCATGCTCTCGGCGCGTGCGGACTCCATCGACGTCGTCCTCGGCCTGGAGGCGGGCGCCGACGACTATGTCACCAAGCCGTTCGACGGCGCGGTGCTGGTGGCCCGGATCCGGGCGGTACTGCGGCGGTTCGGCCATGCGGGCGGCGGTGACGGCGGCGGACCGGGCGAGGGTACGGGCGGCCAGAGCCCGGTGCTGACCTTCGGCGATCTGGTGATCGACACGGAGGGGATGGAGGTTCGCAAGGACGGCGTGCCGGTGGGGCTGACCCCGACGGAGATGCGGCTGCTGCTGGAGTTCTCCTCGGCGCCCGGCACCGTGCTCTCCCGGGACCGGCTGCTGGAACGGGTCTGGGACTACGGCGGCTGGGGCGGTGACACCCGGGTCGTGGACGTCCATGTCCAGCGGCTGCGGACGAAGATCGGCCAGGACCGGATCGAGACGGTCCGCGGCTTCGGCTACAAGCTCAAGGGATGAAGCGCTCACCGAAGGAGTGCGCGACGGCGGCACCCGGCGTACCGGACTCCGAGCCCGCTTCCGCTTCCGCTTCCGATACTGCTTCCTCTTCTGATTCCGCTTCTCGTTCCGTTTCGCCTTCCGGTCCTCGTCCGGGGTCCCGTTCCGTACCGGCTGCCCGTACGGCCTCCGGGACCGACGGCGCCGGTGCCGGCAAGGGCTCCGGTGGGTGCGCGGGGCGGCTGCGCGCCCTCTTCCGGCGGATCACGCCCGGCCGCCGGGCCGCGGGAACGGCGTGCGTACGGCCCCGGCGGACCCGGCGCGCGGTGATCCGTACCGGCATCCGGTGGAAGATCAGTATCGCGATCGCCGCCGTGAGCGCCCTGATCGCGGTGGCCCTCAGCCTGGTCGTGCACAACGCGGCCAGGGTCTCCATGCTCGACAACACCCGCGACGTCCAGATGGACCGGGTCCAGCTGGCCCTGCGGGCGTACGAACCGCACAAGTCGAAGGAGAGCCGTTACGGGGCGAAGCTGAACGACCCCCAGCTCCCGCGCGAACTGCGGAAGCTCGTCGCCCAGAACCGGAAGGGCACCTATGTGGTCGACTCCGGCGACGGCCCGCCGGAGATCTGGGCTGCCGTGCCGACCGTGGACGGCAATGTGCTGTCGGCGCGGATCCACTTCACCGGCCGTAACGCCGCCATCCTCAGCGACCTCAACCGGGCCCTGATCATCGGCTCGGTCTCGGTCGTCGTCGGCGGCTGCGCGCTCGGGGTGCTGATCGGCGGGCAGATCTCGCGCCGGCTGCGGAAGGCGGCGGCGGCGGCCGGGACGGTGGCGGCGGGGCATACGGAGGTCCGGGTCCGGGACGCGATCGGCGGTTACGTCCAGGACGAGACCGACGATCTGGCGCATGCCGTGGACGCCCTCACCGACGCCCTCCAGGAGCGGATCGACGCCGAGCGCCGGGTGACCGCCGATATCGCGCACGAGCTGCGGACGCCGGTGACCGGGCTGCTGACGGCGGCCGAGCTGCTGCCGCCGGGACGCCCGTCCGAGCTGGTCCGGGACCGGGCGCAGGCCATGCGGACCCTGGTCGAGGACGTACTGGAGGTGGCCCGGCTGGACGGCGCGTCGGAGCGGGCCGAGTTGCAGGACATCGCGCTCGGTGAGTTCGTCACCCGCCGGATCGGCAAGCTCAATCCGGGCGTACGGGTCCAGGTCGTCCATGAGTCCTGGGTGGCGACCGATCCCCGGCGGCTGGAGCGCATCCTGCTGAATCTGCTGTCGAACGCCGCGAAGTACGGGGCCGCGCCGGTCGAGATCACGGTCGAGGGGCGGGTCGTACGGGTCCGGGACCACGGGCCCGGGTTCCCCGAGGCGCTGCTGCGGGACGGGCCGAGCCGGTTCCGTACCGGGGCGAGCGACCGGGCGGGCAGCGGGCACGGCCTCGGGCTGACCATCGCGGCGGGGCAGGCCAGGGTGCTGGGCGCGCGGCTGACGTTCCGCAACGCGGGGCCCGGCGCGAGCCCGGCGGGCCCGGCGGGCTCGGTGGCCACGGACCCGGCGAAGGCTGCGGGCGCGGGCACGGACCCGGTGCGGGCCACGGGCCGGGACACCGCGAAGCCTCCGGCGGGGCCCGGTGACGGTGTGGAGGCGGGCGGTGCGATCGCCGTGCTGTGGCTGCCGGAGCACGCGCCCACCAATACGGGCAGCTTCCCGATGCTCGCCGAGGACGAGCTGCGGTCGCTCGGCCCCTGACCCCGCCGGAAACCCGCCCGGCGCCACGGACCCGCCGGACACCACAGCCGACACCACGACCGGCCGAACGGCACGGCCGAACGCCACGACCCCGAGGCGGCGGATCGCCGCTCTCGGGGTCGTGGCGCACGGGGAGTGACCGTCACGGCCGGTACGCGATCACGTACCGGCCGCCCGGTCCCGGCCCGTCGGACCGTTCAGGTCGTCCGGGTCGTTCAGGCCATGCGGTTCTTCAGGCCATGCCGTTCATCGGGTCATGCGTTCGTACGGCCCGGTCGGGTCAGATGGTGACGCCGACGGAGCGCAGGAAGGAGACCGGGTCGACGGCGGTGCCGTAGTTCGGGGTGGTGCGGATCTCGAAGTGCAGGTGGGGACCGCTGGAGTTGCCGGTGTTGCCGGACTTGGCGATCAGCTGGCCGGCCTTGACGGTCTGGCCCGCGGAGACGTTCACCGTGGAGAGGTGGGCGTACTGCGAGTACTTGCCGTTGTTGTGCTTGATCACGACGGCGTTGCCGTACGCGGGGCCGTCACCGGCACCGTTCGGACCGGCCTTCACGACGGTACCGGCGCCGATGGAGACGACGGGGGTACCGGTCGGGACGGCGAAGTCCTGGCCGGAGTGGTTGCTGGTCCACATGTTGCCGGCCTTGCCGTAGGTGGCGGTCAGGGCGTACGAGCCGACGGGCTTCACCCAGGACGGCGCGGCGGCCTTGGGCGCGGCGGCGGGCTTCGGCGCGGCCTTCGGGGCGGCGGCCTTCACCTCGACAGTCTTGACCGGGGCGGCGGCCTTGGCGTCCAGCGGCTTGGCGGCCGGGGCCTTGGCCGGGGCGGCCTCCACGGGAGCGGCGGACGGGGAGCCGGTGGCCTCTACGGCGAACGCGGCGCCCGTTCCGAGCACGGCGGTGGCTCCGAGACCTGCGGCGAGGACGCCGGCCCGGGTGCGGAGAAACGCCGGGCGGGAGAAACGAGTGGTGACGCGCGTCATATGAGAATGCCTCCGGACAGAAACTGACCCGACGCGGAATTGCGCCGGGGGTGCGTTGTCGCCATCCCTTGGTAACCGACCCCGGCACTTCACCTCAAACCCCCCAACTACGACATTCCGTCGTAGCGGCGACGCAGTGATTCACCCCATTGACACCCTTTGGTCATCACTGCCTTACATGATCGAAAAGTCGGAGATTTCCGCTCCGAAATGGGGTTTAACCCCCGGTACGTACGGTGGGCCGGGCCCTCCGAACCACCCCGGAACCCCAGAAACGGCTCCGGCGCCCCCCGAGGGCCCCCGCCCGGCCGCCGCACCGGCTCCGACCCCCGGCCGCCCCGACCGCACCCCTCCCGGCCCCGCTCCTAATCCGGCTAGTAGGCCCAAAACGGCCTGTGCGCCTTGTCACGGATTCGGCGGCGCAATTGTGGCCCGCGCCACTAATGTCGAAGCAGAAACGGGGCGCGTAAACGGGGGTGGAAAGCGTGCGGAACGGCCCTTCCATGCGCGTGGTCGCCGTTCTCGGCGGCCAGCAGGGCACCGGCGTCCTTCTGACCCCCAGATACGTGCTGACCTGCGCACATGTCCTCACCGGCCAGCACGGGGCACCCAGCGTGCTCCATCTGACCAGCTCCCGCGCCTTCCGCTGCGACGTGGTGAAGCTCTGGCCCGGGCGGGACGCCGCCCTGCTCCGCGCGGAGGACGACATCGTCTCCGCCGACCGCCTGGGCCGCCTCAGGATCGCCCGGCTGACCAGGGACGATCCCCTTCCCGGCGCCCAGACCACCGGCTTCCCCGGCCACCAGCGCTACAGCGGCAACAAGCTGGACTTCGGCCAGTACACGGGCACCGTCTTACCCGCCGCGGGCCAGGCCCGCGGCGCCCTCACCCTCTGGCTCGACCACACCCCGGGACCCCCGCTGGACGACGGCCGCTCCCCGCTCGCCGGACTCTCCGGGGCGCCCGTCCTCGCGGGCCCCGTACTCCTCGGCATCGTGGCCCGGGTCAACGGAGCCCCCGGCCAGCAACTGGAGGCCGTACCCATCGACGCCCTGCGGAACTGGGCCTTCGACCTCCTCCCGATCAACCCCCGGCTGGAGAACATGTCCGGCTTCGACCCGGCGGACACCCTCTTCGAGGAGCGGTACACGGGCGCGGTGAAGGCCCAGTACGGCAAGACGGAGATCTTCGGGATCGACGAGCTGGGCGTCAGCGAGTCCAGCTGGGACCTGGACACCGCCTATCTCAGCCTGGAGGCCACCGGGCTCGACGAGGAGCTGCGCCGGACGCCCCAGCAGTTACTGGACGAACTCCGGGACACCCTGCCCGACCAGCGGATCACCGAACTGGGCCTGCCGACCGACGGCCGTCCGATCGCCATGACACGGGAGGCCGAGCGGCGGCTGCGCGATCTGCTCGACCACCGGTCGCCGGGCCCGGTGTCCGGATCCCGCCGCCGGGTGGAACAGCTCATCGGCCGCAACCCCCGCACCCTGCTCCGCGGCGAGGCGGGCGCGGGCAAGACCACCCTCGTCTGGCGGCTCGCCGCCCACGCCGCCTGCGACACCCTCCCCGCCGAGCTGGACGAGCTGAACGGACTGATCCCGTTCGTCGTCCCGATGCGCAGCGTCCGGGCCCACGGCAGCGGCTTCCCCGCCCCCGACGGCCTCGGGCACGCCGCCGAGCTGCCGGTCGGCCGGGCCCCCGACGGCTGGGCCGAACGCACCCTGGAGGCGGGCCGCGCCCTGCTCCTCGTCGACGGGCTCGACGAACTCCCCCAGGGCGACCGCGACCGGGCCCGCGGCTGGCTCACCCGGCTGCTCGCCCGCTATCCCGACACCCGCTGCCTGGCCACCGTCCGCCCCGGCGCCGTCGAGAAGGACTGGCTCACCGCCGAGGGCTTCACCGATCTGCTGCTGCTGCCGATGAGCGACGAGGACATCTCCGCCTTCGTCGCCGCCTGGCACCGGGCGGCCAGGCTGGAGTACGACGGCCGCGAGGACGGCCGGGCCGCCGCCGAACAGCGCCGCCTCGGCGAACTCAGCCGACGGCTCACCCGCGAGTTCACCGGCAACCGGGTCCTGCGCGACCTCGCCAGGACCCCGCTGCTCTGTGCCGTGATCTGCGCCCTGCACCGCAAACGCCGCGGCCGGCTCCCGCACACCCGCTGGGAGCTGTACCGCGCCACCCTCGACATGCTGCTCGGCAAACGCGACCGGGAACGCGGTATCGACGCCCCCGAGGGGCTGGTCATCGGCGTCGACGAGCACAAGCTGCTGCTCCAGCACATCGCGGTCTGGCTGGTCCGCTGCGGCCAGACCCAGTTCACCCCCGAGGAGGCCGTCCAGCAGATCGACAAGGCCACCGGCTACATGCCGCAGGTACGCGAGCAGGGCGGCGCCTACCGGGTCCTGGCCCATCTGGTCAACCGCAGCGGACTGCTCCAGCAGCGCACCGGCGACACCATCCAGTTCATCCACCGCACGTTCCAGGACTATCTCGCAGCCAAGGAACTCGCCGAGACCGACAGCGTCGGCGAACTCGTCGGCCGCGCCGGGGACGAACTGTGGCGCGATGTCATCCTGCTCTCCGTGGGCCATCTCGACCGCCGCGTCGGCCGGCTCGTCACCCGGCTCATCGAGAAGGCGGGCACCCTCCCCGAACCGCAGGCCCGCCCGCTCCGCATCCTCGCGGGCCAGTGCGCCGCCAATGCCGTCTTCCTCGACGCGGACGCCCGCCTCCGGGCCGAGACGGCGGTACGGGGGATCATGCCGCCGCGCTCCGACGAGGAGACCCACCTCCTGGCCGAGCTCGGCGAATACGTCCTCCCCCTGCTGCCGGGGCCCTCCGGCGACCCGGTCACCGACCAGCTCGTGATCGGCGTCCACGCCCGGGTCGGCGAGGCCGCCGCGATCCCCCTGCTCCGCGAGTTCACCGGCCTGCCCGACCGGCACACCCGCGACGCCCTCGCCCGCGCCTGGGGCAGCTTCCCCGCCGAGGAGTACGCCCGCGAGGTCCTGGCCCGGATCGACCTCCGCGACACCCGGCTGCCCGTCCCCACCCCCGAACACCTCAACCTGCTCAAGAGCCTCAACGGCGTCGTCTCCGTCGTCCTGCGCGGAAACCACCCGGTCGGGGCCCTGCGCGCCGCCCTGCCCGACACCGGACTGCTCAGCGTCTTCTTCGAGGGGAACTCGGTCCTCACCGATCTCCGGGTGATCGCCGAACGGCCCTCGATCCGCCATCTCGACCTGCTCGGCTGCCCGGCCCTGACCAGCCTGGGCCATCTCGCCGACCGCTCCCTGATGTCGCTCACCATCGACGCCCGGATCTTCGCCCTGCGCGGCCCGCGCCCCGAGGTCCACACCCTGCAGATCGTGGACGACGGGGAGCTGCCGTACGACTCCCTCGTCGCCTGGCGGCCCGCCAGCCTGATGGCCAGCTGTCCGGCCCGGCTCTCCGCCCTGACCGCCACCGCCAACCGGATCCCGGAGCTGACCAGACTCCGGCTGGACTCCGGAATCGATCTGGACAGCGCCGCCACGCCCTCCATGCACATCACGGACCTGCTGCTGTTCTATCCGCCGTCCGGGCCCGACACCGAGGTGATCGCCCGGGCCTTCCCCGATCTGACCCTGCTGCGGATCACCACCCCGCCCAACATCTCGCCCTACCGGCTCGACCTCGGCCCGTTCCACGAGTCCCACCCCGAGCTGCGGGTCAATGTCTACGCCGACCACACGGACCAGCTCGACCTCACGGGGCACGAGCACTTCGGCGCCCGGCTCAGCACCACCCCGTGATCCGGGCGCCTCGTCCGCGCCCGTACACCCTCGCCCCTCGACCGAACGGCGGTTCCCATGACCCACACCGACCCGGGCACCCCAGGCCCCGGCTCCGGCATCGACGCCGGTATCGATCTCGCGGACGCCGTGGACGCCGTCCGCGCCCAGCTCGTCACCGCCGCGGCCCGCGCAAACGGCTCCCCCGTCCGCTTCGAAGTCGACGGCATCGAGCTGGAGTTCACCGTCGAACTCCGCCGCGACACCACCGGCGGCGGCCGGGTCAGAGCCTGGGTGGTGGACGCGGGCGCCGAGCGGACCACCGGAACCGGCCGTACGCACCGGGTCGCCGTCACCCTCACCCCGCGCGGCGCCGGAACCAACGACTCCTGGCTGGTCGGCAATGACGACCTCGACATCTCCGCCGACTTCGGCCGCGACGGCACCGGCCACGACGGCGCTTCCGGCACCGGCACCCCATGATCTCCGCCAGACCCGGGCTCGGCACCACGATGGTGGTGGTCTACGGCCGCACCCAGGGCACCGGGGTCTTCATCTCGCCCGATCTCGTCCTCACCTGCGCCCGGGTCGTCGGCGGCCGGGAGACCGTCGTCGTGGCCGAGCCCTCCTCCGGTTCCAACGGCACCGTCCGTGTCATCTGGACGGACGACCGGCTGGACGCCGCCGTACTCCTCGTCCCCGGCGGACGGCTCGACCTCCGGCCCCGGCTGAGCGCCCTCGCCACCCAGCGGCCGCTCCGGGGCTGCCGGATACTCGGCTTCCAGCCCACCGGGCCCGGCGACCGGATCGACCTCGTCCCGTACCACGGGACCATCCGGCCGCCCGCCGAGCCGACCGGGACCGACGGCATCGTCTTCGACTTCGACGACTCCGCCACCTTCGTCGCGGTCGGCGGCGGCTCCTCGTTCGGCGGGCTCTCCGGCGCACCCGTCTTCGCCGGGGGCACCCTGCTCGGCATCGTCCGCGAGGTCAGCGGCAATCTGGGCCACCGCCGCGCCGACTGCCTCCCCCTCCAGCGCCTCGCCGACCACGCCGGGCTCCGGGTCTGGGTCCCGTGGATCTCGAACCTGGAGCAGATCACCGGCACCCGGTCCGACGACTCGCGGTACGAGGAGGAGTACGCCGAGGCGGTCACCGCCCGCTACCGGACCACCCGGATCCACAGCCTGGACTCCCTCGGCCCCGGTCGCGCCGAATGGGACCTGGACACCGCCTTCGTCGATCTGCCGGCGGTCGACGACCCCGAGCGGGCCGACCGCCCGCTCCACCGGGCGACCGGCCGGGTCGAAACCTTCCTGGCGGTCCGTCCCCGCATCCTGCTGCACGGAGAAGCAGGCGCCGGTAAGACCACCCTGGTCCAGTGGCTGGCCAGGGCTGTCGCCGCCGGGGCCCTCACCCCCGGCCTCGGCCCGCTCGCCGGTCTGGTGCCCTTCCTCGTACCACTGCGCACCCTGCACGCCCGGGGCCAACGGCTCCCGACCCCGGACCGGCTGCCCGAGATCACCGGCCCGGAGACCGGGGATCCGCCGCCCGGCTGGGCCGAGCGGGTACTCGCCGACGGCCGCGCCCTGCTGCTGGTCGACGGATTCAACGAGATCCCGAAGGCCGACCGGGCCACCGCCGGAAGCTGGCTCACCGACCTGCTCCAGCGGTATCCGGAGACCCGCTGCGTGGCGACCACCCGGCCGACCGCCGTCGAGCCGGAGTGGCTGGCCCGGAACGGTTTCGACAGGGTACGGCTGGTGCCGATGGACGACGGCGGCATCAAGGGATTCGTCACCGCCTGGTACGACGCGGCCCGGCTCGGCTCCTACGACGGCCCCGGCGGCGACACCGGCAGCGGCAGCGGCTCGACCGGGGCCGAGCAGGATCTGATCCAGCAGCTGGCACGGGACCGCACCCTGCGGGACCTCGCCCGGACGCCTCTGCTCTGCGCCGTGATCTGCGCCCTCCACCGACGGTTCGACGGGCTGGCACCGGATACCCGCTGGCAGCTCTACGACCAGTCGCTGACGATGCTGCTCGGCCGCCGGGATCAGGCCCGGCTCGTCGACCGGGCCGAGGAGATCAGGCTGACCGTCGAGGAACGTCGGCTCCTGCTCCAGTTCCTGGCCGTCTGGATGGTCCGCAACCGCTCGACCGAGATCCCCCGGAACGCCGCCGTCGCCCAGCTCGTCCAAGCGCTCGCCGGGATGCCGACCGTCCGCCACCAGGGCACCCCCGAACAGATCCTCGACCATCTCCTGATCAGCGGCGGAGTGCTCCAGGAGGAGGCACCCGGCTTCCTCGGCTTCTCCCACCGCACCTTCCGGGACTTCCTCGCGGCGCGGGAGTTCGTCGAAAGCGACCAGCTAGCCGAAGTGCTCCGGCACACCCACAGCGACGAGTGGCGGGATGTGATCCTGCTGTCGGCGGGCCACTGCGATCGCAAGGGGTTGACCCGGCTGATCCTGGGACTCCTCGGATCGGCCCGCTCCACCGGCGACCGGATGCCGTCGGCCCGGCTCGGTGTTCTGGCCGTGCTCTGCTCCCGGCACGCGCCCTGGCTCGACGAGGAGACCCGGCGCCGACTGGACGACGTACTGGGCCGGATACTGCCGCCCAGGACCCCGGAGGAGGCGGAGCTGCTGGCCGAGCTGGGCCCCGACGTCCTGCGGCTGCTCCCGGCCCCCGACCGGCTCCAGCCCGACGCCCTCGCCGGGATCGCCTATCTGCGGGAGCTGCTGGGCCTGACCGACCCCTGGGACGACGAGAGCTGACCGGCCGGGACCGGCACCACCCGGCCCGGCCCTCCTTTCCGGCCGTACGACGACGGCCGCCCCCGGCCCCGGCGCTGCCGGACCGGGCCGGGGCGGCCGTCTCAGCCCGCGGGGCGACACCCGCCGAGGGTGGTACGCGACCGTCGAA
>NZ_JBFADP010000101.1:0-15222 GCF_040641415.1 Streptomyces sp. NPDC020875
GAGGCGGGGGCGCGGCCGTCGCAGTTGCCCTCGCGCAGGACCGGGATGACGGCGCAGCCCTTGACCATGTCGTAGCGGGCGCGGATGTCGCGCTCGTCGTCGGTCTTGGGGTCGTCCGGGTAGTCCGGCAGCGCGTAGCCCTGGCCCTGCAGCTCGGCGATCGCGGCCTTGAGCTGCGGGATGGAGGCCGAGATGTTGGGCAGCTTGATGATGTTGGCGCCGGGGGTCTTGGCCAGCTCGCCCAGCTCGGCGAGGGCGTCGTCGATCCGCTGCCCCTCCGCCAGACGCTCGGGGAAGGAGGCGATGATCCGCCCGGCCAGCGAGATGTCACGGCTCTCGACGGCGACCCCGGCGGTGGAGGCGTACGCCTCGATCACGGGCAGGAACGAGTACGTCGCCAAGGCCGGGGCCTCGTCGGTGTGCGTGTAGATGATGGTCGAGTCAGTCACCGGGTGCTCCGCTCCTACTCCACGTCTGCAACATTGCTCGACATCAAGATATCTCGTGGCGGTGCCGGGCTCGACAGGGACCCTGAGACATGGGTCACCCGGGGCCGGAACCCGCCTCCGGGCCACCGTATGCCGGGGGCACCCATCCGGATCGCCCGAAGGGCGTGAATTGCCGGAATCAGCCTCCGGGCGCGGCCCGAATCGGGCCGCGACGGCTCCCGCCTGCGGACTCCCGCGAAGATCACGTTCATGGTTCACTAATCAAGCAAAGGTTTTGGCCACTCCTGGAGGCGCTCTGATGACCGAATCCGATCCCCGGCCCGCGTCCGCCGACGACCTCCGCTCCAGGATCGACACCGGCAAACCGCATTCGGCGCGCTTCTGGAACTACTTCGTCGGCGGCAAGGACAACTACGAGGTCGACCGGGAGATCGGGGACCAGATCAAGGAGATCTTCCCCGGTCTGGTGGATGTGGCCAGAACCAGCCGGCTCTTCCTCGGCCGGGCCGTCCGCCATCTGGCGGCCGAGCGGGGAGTCCGGGACTTCCTCGACATCGGTACGGGGCTACCGACCGCCGACAACACCCATGAGGTGGCCCAGCGCGTCGCGCCGGACGCCCGGATCGTCTATGTGGACAACGACCCGCTGGTCCTGGCGCACGCCCGGGCGCTGCTCACCAGTACGCCCGAGGGCCGTACCGCCTATATCGACGCCGATCTGTACGACCCCGCGCGGATCGTCGCCCGGGCCGGGGAGACCCTGGACCTCTCCCGGCCGGTGGCGCTGATGATGCTCAACGTGCTGGGGCATGTGGCCGACCCCGGGCGGGCCAAGGCGCTGATCGACGCAGTGATGGCGGAGTTGCCGTCCGGCAGCCATCTGGTGATCAGCGACTCGACGGCCACCAGCCCGGGGATGGTCGCCGCGTCGGAGGCGTACAACAAGAGCGGCGCGGTGCCGTACCACGTCCGTACCGTCGAGGAGTTCAGCGGCTTCTTCGACGGGTACGAGCTGGTGGAGCCGGGCGTGGTGCCGGTGACGGAGTGGCGGCCCGAGGGCGACGGCACGCCCGAGGGGGTCGACGCGTACGGCGCGGTGGCGCGTAAGCCGTAACCCGCCTCCGGGCCCGGCCTGTTCCGTACGGGGGTTGGCCGGATCGCGCCGCCGGTACGACCTGAGGTGGAGGCCGGGCACCGTCTTCCCCGCCCGGGGGCGGAGTGCCGGTCTTCCGGAAGTCTGACGCGGGACGGCGGATCCGGCTCTACCGTCGTCCTCATGATCCCCCTCAGCCGTACGGCCACGGCCGTCGTCCTCGCCTGTACGCTCGCGCTGCCGCTGGCCGTCGCGGGCCCGGCGTCCGCCGGAACCGCCGACCGCGCGACCCCCGACCGGGTCGCCGTCACGGTCGCCCCGGCCGGCTCCGCCCGGGCACCGAGCACCGCCGAACTGCGACTCCCGCGCTCGACCGGCGAGTACGCCGTCGGCAGTTCGGTCCACCATCTGGTCGACCGCTCCCGGAAGGATCCGTGGGAGCCGACGGCGGACGGCCGCGAACTGATGGTCACCCTCCACTACCCCGCGGCGCGGCCCGGCGGCGGCGCGGCCCGGACCCCGTACGCCACCACCGCCGAGGCCGCGGCCCTGATCCGGGGCCTGGGCATAGAAGGGGCGGTTGCGCCGGAGCGGCTGGCCGCGACCGGCACCCACAGCCGCCCCGGGGCGAAGCCCGCGCGGGGCCGGTTCCCGCTGGTGGTCCTCTCCCCCGGGTTCAGCGTCTCGCGGTACACCCTGACGAGCCTCGCGGAGGATCTGGCGAGCCGGGGATATGTCGTCGCCTCCGTCGACCACGCCTACGAGTCGTACGGCATCTCGGTCCCGGGCGGCCGGACGCTGCCCTGTACGGCGTGCAAGGCGCTGGACGTGGACGGGGTGCCCGCGAGCGTCGTCACCTCGACCCGGGCGAAGGACGTCTCGTACCTCCTGGACCGGCTGACCAGCCGTCAGCCGGTGTGGAAGCACGCGGGGATGATCGACCGCAAGCGGATCGGGATGGCGGGCCACTCCATCGGCGGGGCGTCGGCCGCCACCACCATGGCGGGTGACCGGCGGGTGCTGGCCGGAATCAATATGGACGGGGCGTTCTGGGAGGACCTGCCGCCCGGCGGTCTGAACGGCCGGGCCTTCATGATGATGGGCACCGACGACGAGGTGCACCGGCCCGGCGGTATCGACACCACCTGGGACCAGATGTGGCCGACGCTGGACGGCTGGAAGCGCTGGGTGACGGTGGAGGGTTCGGACCACGGCTCGTTCTCCGACTTCCCCTTGATCCAGGGGCACTTCGGGCTGCCCGCGCCGCCGCTGCCCGCCGATCGGACCGCCGCCCTGGTCCGCTCCTACACCGCCGCCTTCTTCGACCAGCATCTGAAGAAGCGTCAGCAGCCGTTGCTGACGGGCCCGTCGGCGGCCAATCCGGAGGTCAACTTCCACCATCTGCCCTGACGGTGGTGACCGGGGCGACCCGACCGGCGCCCCGGTCACCGGTAAACACACCTGCTCACTGTTGGTCCAGACCTCTTGACGAAAGGTCTGGACCAACTTACGTTGTGGCGCACCACCCCCACGTACGTCTCCAGGCCCCCCACAGTCCCAGGAGGTGAGCGTGTCCCGGCGATGTCCCCCCACCCCCCGTCCGCCGCATCCCGCCCCCTCCCGTCCGGCCGTGAGCCGACGGCCACCGGCTGCCGGAAGCCCGTGGAGACAGGAAGGGAGCACGCATGAAGGCTCGCCGATCCCGATTCTTCGGGGCGGGCATCGCCGCCGCCCTGGCCGTCCCGCTGTTCCTCGCCGCGGCCCCGCCCGGACAGGCCGCCGACGGCCCGCCCCGGGCCGTACCGCTCGCACTGACCTCGGAACTCGCCGAACGGGCCGCCGAACGCCCCGTCACGGCCGAGCGTGACCGGGGCGCCGACTCCGCCGGACGCGCCGCCGCCGACACCTGCGCCATCAAGTCCAAGCCCGCGGGCAAGATCCTGCACGGCTACTGGGAGAACTGGGACGGCGCGGCCAACGGCGTCCATCCGCCGATGGGCTGGATCCCGATCAACGACTCCCGGATCACCGCCAACGGCTACAACGTCCTCAACGCCGCCTTCCCGGTCATCCTCCCCGACGGCACGGTGCTGTGGGAGGACGGGATGGACCGTACGGTGAAGGTCGCCACCCCGGCCGAGATGTGCGCGGCCAAGGCCAACGGGCTGACCATCCTGCTCTCCATCGGCGGAGCCGCCGCCGGGATCGACCTCAGCTCCGCCGCGGTCGCCGACCGCTTCGTCAATACCGTCGTACCGATCCTCCAGCGGTACAACTTCGACGGAATCGACATCGACATCGAGACCGGCCTGACCGGCAGCGGCAACATCAACCAGCTCTCCGCCTCCCAGACCAACCTGATCCGGATCATCGACGGCGTACTCGCCCGGATGCCGTCGAACTTCGGGCTGACCATGGCCCCCGAGACCGCCTATGTCACCGGCGGCAGTGTCGTCTACGGCTCCATCTGGGGCTCGTATCTGCCGATCATCAAGAAGTACGCCGACAACGGCCGCCTGTGGTGGCTCAACATGCAGTACTACAACGGCGCGATGTACGGCTGCTCCGGCGACTCCTACGAGGCCGGAACGGTCGCCGGGTTCCGGGCGCAGACCGACTGCCTCAACCGGGGCCTCGTCATCCAGGGCACCACGATCCGGGTGCCGTACGACAAACAGGCCCCCGGCCTCCCGGCCCAGCAGGGCGCGGGCGGCGGCTATATGCCCCCGCCGCTGGTCGCGCAGGCGTGGAACGGCTACAACGGCGCGCTGAAGGGTCTGATGACCTGGTCCCTGAACTGGGACGGCTCCCGCAACTGGACCTTCGGCCAGAACGTGAAGTCGCTCCAGGGCCGCTGACGGTACGTCACTTGATGCGAACGCCGCCGCCCGCGCCCACCCGGCGCGGGCGGCGGCGCTCACCCCGCGGCGACCGGCCGGGCCACCGCCCTCAACTCCTTTGTGTCACCGCCCTGTTACGTCACGAATCCACCGGCCCGCCCCGCCCCGACCTCGGGAGCTGCCCGCCGTGACGAAACACGCCGCAATAATGGTCCAGACCTTTACGAACGCCCAGGTCGCCTTATAGCGTGAACACCGGTGAAACATCCCCCACAGTTTCATCATCCCCCCACAAGGAGTGACACGTTGACGGGCATCCTCGATGCCGCACTGTGCCGCTACCAACGGCACAGCACCACCATCCTCAGAGTCTCCGTCGGGCTGGTCTTCGTCGGATTCGGTGTCATGAAGTTCCTCCCGGGCGCCAGCCCGGCCGAGGACGTCGCGACCCGGACGATGGACGTCCTCGCCTTCGGGCTCGTACCGCCGGGGGCGACCCGCCCCCTGCTGGCGCTGTTCGAGACCGCGATCGGCATCGGGCTGATCACCGGATTCCTCCTGCGGGTGGTGCTCGCGGCCTTCTTCCTGCACATGGGCGGGGTCTTCTCCGCCCTGCTGATCCTTCCGGACGAGATGTGGGACGACCAACTGCCCACCCTGGAGGGGCAGTACATCATCAAGAACGTGGTGCTGATAGCCGCCTGCCTCGCGGTCGCGGCCGAGGAGAGCCGCCACACCACGGTGATCACCCCACGCCGTCGCCACGCCCTCGAATCCGAACCGCGGATCGCCCCGGAAACCCATCCACCGCTCGTCGTACCCGACCCGGGACCGCGGTTCACCACCCGGGAGCCGGGCCCCAGACCGAGCCGGGAACCCAGCGCCCGGTTGTGACACCGCCGTTACCGGAATTGTGGGCTCCACCACAGGTGGATCCGGTGGTCCGCTGCTGGACTCGGCAGATGCGCCGACCCTCACGGACCACCGTGCCCGCGATCCCCCGGTCCCCGTCCCCCGTCCCCGGCCCCGCCGGGCGACCGGGATGACCGCCCTCTTCCTGCTGCTGATCGTCCCGGTGGGCGGTGGCGCCGCCCTCACCCTCACCGGCTACGGCATCGGGACCCTGCTGGGCTCCTTCCACATCCGCCGCCACGGCCGGACCGCCGCCCGGCTGCGTGGGCTGGCCGGGCTCTGCGGCGGAGCGGCGGCAGCGGTCTACACGTACGGCGCCGTACTCCTGGCCCTGTCCGTACTGACGGCCGAGGACGGCGGCGCGGGCTCCTCGCCCCCGGTCCCCTGCCGGGACGTACCGGGGCACCACGAGGACATCGCACGGGTCTCCGGCTACTCCCTGAACTTCGTTCCGCTGCGGTTCGACTGCGAACTCACCGGCGGCGGCTCCTACGACTCCGGCGCGGTGCCGGGGATCGTCAACGCCGGCGCGGCGACCCTCGCACTCTCCGGCGCCGTCGCCCGGTTCGCCGCCGGACGCGTGCCGACCCCCTCCTAGGCCCTCACCCGATCGGCGCACCGGTATTGCCGCCGCGCCGGGCCCGGCGGAGGGTGGCGGGGACGGCTGTGCGGGGAGAAGGGCTGGTCGGCGGCATGGCGGAGAAGGCCGATAAGGCGGACCACACCGATAGAAGAGCCCGGCGGATCGCGGACTTCATCGCACCGCTGCGGGTCCCCCCGGGGTCGGACGTCGATCTCGCGGCGGACTACGACCCCCGCTACCGGGCGCATCTGAAGAAGGCGCAGGGGGCGGAGCTGCTGCGGACGGGCGTCGAACTGCTCGCCGAGTACCAGGCCCGGCTGGCCGCCCAGGACACGTACGGTGTGCTGGTCTGTCTCCAGGCGCTGGACGCCGGGGGCAAGGACGGCACCATCCGGCATGTGATGACGGGGATGAATCCGCAGGGCGTGCAGGTCAGCAGTTTCAAGGTGCCGTCGGACGAGGAGCTGGACCACGACTATCTGTGGCGGTACGCGCGCCGGCTGCCCGCCAGGGGCGATATCGCGGTCTTCAACCGCTCCCACTACGAGGAGGTCCTCGTGGTCCGGGTCCATCCGGAGGTGCTGGACCGGCAGAAGCTGCCGCCGTCGGCGCGCCGCCGGGGTATCTGGGAGCGCCGCTACCGGGAGATCAACGACTGGGAGCGGTATCTCACCGACAACGGCTTCAAGGTCGTGAAGATCTTCCTCAATCTCTCCAAGGAGGAGCAGCGGACCCGGTTCCTGAAGCGGATCGATCTGCCGGAGAAGAACTGGAAGTTCTCGGCGGCCGATGTCCGGGAGCGCCGGTTCTGGGACGACTACCAGCGGGCCTTCTCGGAGATGCTGTCGGCCACGAGTACGGAGTGGGCGCCCTGGTACGTCGTCCCGGCGGACCGCAAGTGGTTCGCCCGGATCTGCGCCTCGGCGGTTCTGGTGCACACCCTGATGGAGCTGGACCCCCGGTATCCGACCGTGGGGAAGAAGGCCCGGGAGGAGCTGCTGAACGTCCGGCGGGAGCTGGAGGCCGAGGCGCCCGAGGGCGCTTCGGAGGATCCGTACGCCGCCGCGCATCCGGGTGCCGAGCCGCCGCTGCCCCGCAAGCGGAGCCGTAAGGGCAAGGCGGCGCGACGGTGAGCGGCGGTGCCGGGCCGGAGTCCGCGGCCGGGGCCGGGGCTGGTGACACGCCCTGGTACGCGCGGGAGGCGGTAGAGGTCGCGGCGGCGTTCGGCGTCGATCCGGAGTCCGGTCTGTCGTCCGGGCGGGCCGCCGAACTGCTGGCCGCGCACGGCCCGAACGCGCTGCCGGAGGAGAAGCCGCCGCCCGCCTGGCGGCGGTTCCTGGCGCAGTACCGCAGCTATATGCAGATCATCCTGGTGGCCGCGGCGGTGGTGTCGCTGGTGATCGGCCAGTGGAGTACGGCGGTTCTGCTCGCCCTGCTGACGCTGTTGAACGCGGTGGTGGGGGTGCGGCAGGAGGGCAAGGCGGAGAGCGCGATGAACGCGCTGAAGTCGATGATGCGGGCGACCGCGCGGGTCCGGCGGGACGGGACGGAGTCGGAGATCCCGGCCGAGGGGCTGGTGCCCGGGGACGTGGTGCTGATCGCCGCCGGGGACCAGGTGCCCGCGGACGGGCGGATCGTGTCGGCCGACGCGCTCCAGATCGACGAGTCGGCGCTCACCGGGGAGAGCGTGCCCGCCGGGAAGGACACGGCGGCCCTGGCGGCGGGCGGCCCGCCGTCCGGCGGGCTCTCCCCTGGTGAGCAGTCGAACACGGCCTTCATGAACACCCCGGTCACCCATGGCGGCGGGGTGCTGGTGATCACGGCGACGGGGGCGGACACCGAGCTGGGGAAGATCTCCGGCATGCTGTCGGCGACCCGGTCCGAGCAGTCTCCGCTGACCCGGCAGCTCGACCGGCTGACGCTGTGGATCGCCGGGGCGGCCGGGCTGACCATGGTGGTGATGTTCGCCCTGGGCCGGACCCGGGGGCAGGCGTGGGACACCCTCTTCGTCAGCGCCGTCTCCCTCGCGGTGGCCGCGATCCCCGAGGCCCTGCCGACGGTGACCCAGGTGATCCTCTCCGTCGGCAGTCTCAATCTCGCCCGGCGCAACGCGATCGTGAAGGAGCTGCCGTCGGTGGAGACGCTGGGCTTCACCTCGGCGATCAACTCCGACAAGACCGGCACGCTGACGATGAACCAGATGACGGTGGTGGAGGTGGTCACGCCGACGGACCGCTACACCGTCTCCGGTACGGGGTACGGGCTCGGCGGCCGGATCCACCGGGCGGCGGGCTCCACCGCGAGCGTCGAGGACGCGATCCTGCCGTTTCTGCTGGCCAATGACGCCCGGCTGGTGGACGGCGCGGTGGTCGGGGATCCGACCGAGGGCGCGCTGCTGGTCCTCGGGCACAAGGCCGGGCTGGACATCGAGGCCACCCGGGACCGGCTGCCCCGGCTGGCGACCCTGCCGTTCGACCCGGTCTACAAGCTGATGGCGACCTTCAACTCCGCCGAGGACGCGGCCGGGCGGCCGGTGGTACGGGTCTTCGTCAAGGGCGCCGCGCCCGCGGTGATCGAGCGGGCCGTGAGCGCCCTGGCCGACGGCCGTGACGTCCCGTGGGACGCGGAACTGAGCGGCCGGGCCGCCGGGGCCGTGGCCCGGATGGGCGGTGAGGGCCATCGGGTGATGGCCGCCGCGACCCGGGATCTGGATCCGGCGGAGTTCGATCCCGGGGGCGATCTGCTGGGCCTGGTCACGGGGGTACGGATGACGGCGCTGGTGGGCATGGTGGATCCGCCGCGCGAGGAGTCCCGGGCGGCCGTGGCCGCCGCGCAGGAGGCCCATATCCGGGTCCGGATGGTCACCGGGGACGATGTGACGACGGGCGCGGCGATCGCCCGGCAGCTCGGCATCCCCGGTGACGCGGTGCTCGGCGCCGACTTCGCGGCGCTCCCGGAGGCGGAGCGGCTGGCCAGGATCGAGTCGGTCGGGGTGGTGGGCCGGGTGGCGCCCGAGCACAAGGTGCTGCTGGCCGATGTGCTGAAACGGAAGGGCGAGGTCGTCGCGATGACCGGCGACGGGGTGAACGACGCGCCCGCCATCAAGGCCGCCGATATCGGGATCGCCATGGGCAGCGGGACCGACGTGGCGAAGAACGCCGGCCGGATGATCCTCTCGGACGACAACTTCGCCACGATCGTCTACGCCGTCGAAGAGGGCCGCAAGCTCTACGACAATCTGAAGAAGTACATCCGGTTCGTCCTGCTGCTGCTGGTGGCGTTCGTTCTGACGTTCCTCGGCGCGACGCTCTTCAATATCGCGGCGGGTGAACCGTTCACCCCGGCCCAGGTGCTCTGGATCCACTTCGTGGTCAACGCGCCGTTCGGCTTCGCGCTCGGTTTCGACCGGGAGAGCCCGGGGCTGATGCGGCGGCGGCCCCGGCCGCGCGGCGAATCCGTACTGACCCGTCCGCTGCTGTTCTCGGTCGGGCTGAGCGGGTTGCTGCTCACGGTGCTGCTGCTGGCGCTGATCGTGCTGGGCGAGAAGCACTTCGGCAGTGCGGAGATCGGCCGGTCGACGGCGTTCACCGCGTTCGCGCTCTGTCTGATCGTGGCGGCGTTCGAGTGCCGGAGCGAGACGGAGTCGGTACTGCGGGCGTCCACCTTCGACAGCAAGCAGATGAACTGGGCGGCGCTGGCCGAGTTCGCGCTCGCGGTGATGGTGACCCAACTGGACGGCTTCCGCCGGATCCTCGACACGGTCCGGCTCGACTTGCGGCAGTTCGGCTGGGCCCTGCTGGCGGCGGTGGTCCTGCTGGTCTGCTGGGAGGCGGCCAAGTTCGTGGCCCGCCGCGCCCGCGGGGCGCCCGCCGCCGTACCCGAACCGGTGCCGTCGCCGGCGTCCTGACCGGCACCGCCCCTCCGGCCCCGGCGGGGTGCCGCGTTCTCCCCCGCCGAGGCCGGTGCCCGGGTCCGCGCGGGGGCCGACTGCGCGACGCGCCGCTCGGCTGAGCGGAACGGAATACTCCATATGTCCCGTGGATGAAAACCCACGGGACATTTGCATGCTCTTGGGGACATCGTGGCCGGCGCGCGGGCCGCGACGCCGATGCCCTCTTGTTGCGGGGGTGCCCACTGCCCCACGATGAACGGCGACCATCAACCCGTCCATGACATCGGCTCAGCCCAGGGCCGTGTCCCGGGCGGGTGTTTCTGCTCCACGCACGTTTCCGGCACCTTCCTCAGCGGCCCGAACGGCCGCCAGCGCAAGGGGAGACACCGTGGCACGACGGATCACTCGCATCGGCCGGGTACTGCGCGTCAGACGCGCCCGGCCCTCCTCCACCACCGACCGCGGACCGCGCCGCCGTCCCTCGCGGACCGCCCTCTCCGCCCTCGCCGCCTGCTCCGGCGTCCTGCTGTTATTACCGCTCGGCGCGGGCTCCGCGGGCGCGGCCCCGGCGGCCGGCCCCTCGTCCGCCGATCGCTCGGCGATCGCGGAGCAGAAAATCGAGCCCGAGCTGCGGCGCCAGCTCGACCGGGGCAAGACCGAGTTCTGGGTACGGTTCGACACCGCCGCCGACCTCGGCACCGCCGAGCGGGCCCGGGGCAAGACCGCCAAGGCGCGGGCCGTGTACGACGCCAAGCGCGCCCACGCCGAACGCTCCCAGGCGGGCGTGGTCGAGGCCCTGAGGAACGTCCGGGCCGAGTACACCTCGTACTGGGCCGTGAACACCGTCCGGGTCGTCGCCGACGCCAAGGTCGCCGAGTCGCTGGCCCAGCGGCCCGAGGTCGCCGGGCTCGACGCCGACGACACGGTCACCCTCCCGAAGCCGGTCAGGGGCGAGCGGGAGACCACCGTCGACGCGGTCGAGTGGAACATCGACCGGATCGGCGCCCCCAGGGTCTGGGAGCAGCTCGGGTTCCGCGGCGAGAGCGTCGTGGTCGCCAATATCGATACCGGGGTCGACGTCCAGCACCCCGCGATCAACACCCAGTACCGGGGCCGGGCGGCCGACGGCACGTACACCCATGACTACAACTGGTTCGACCCGGCCGGGATCTGCCCCACCAAGGCCCCCTGCGACAACAACGACCACGGCACCCACACCATGGGCACGATGGTCGGCGACGACGGCGGCGCCAACAAGATCGGGGTGGCGCCCGGGGCCCGCTGGATCGCCGCGAAGGGCTGCGAGTCCAACTCCTGCTCCCAGGCGTCCCTGCTGGCGTCCGGGCAGTGGATCCTCGCCCCCACCGACGTCAACGGGGCCAATCCGCGCCCCGATCTCGCCCCCGACATCGTGAACAACTCCTGGGGCAGCGGCGTCCACAACCCCTGGTACAAGGAGATCGTGAACGCCTGGCGGGCGGCCGGGATCTTCCCCGCGTTCTCCAACGGCAACAACGGTCCCGCCTGCGCCACCAGCGGCTCGCCGGGCGACTACGTGGCGTCGTACAGCTCCGGCGCCTTCGACGTCAACAACACCATCGCGAGCTTCTCCTCCCGGGGCGCCGGTGACGAGGGCGGCATCAAGCCCAATGTCGCCGCGCCCGGGTCCAATGTGCGCTCCGCGATCCGCAACGGAGGATACGGCTCGTTCTCCGGCACCTCGATGGCCTCCCCGCACACCGCCGCCACGGTCGCCCTGATCTGGTCGGCCGCCCCGGCGCTCCGCGGCGACATCGCCCAGACCGCCGCGCTGCTCGACCAGTCCGCGATCGATGTCGACGCCACGGCCTGCGGCGGCACCCCCGCCGACAACAACGTCTTCGGCGAGGGCAGGCTGGACGCCTTCGCCGCCGTCCAGGCCGCGCCGAGGGGGCCGGTCGGCGCGCTCGCCGGTACCGTGACCGCCACCGGCGCCCCGCTCGCCGGGGCCCGGGTCGTCGCCGAGGGCCCGATCAGCCGGACCGCCGTCACCACCCCCGACGGCCGCTACAGCTTCCCGGCGCTCTCGGCCGGGACGTACACCGTCACCGGCGGCAAGTTCGGCCACCAGAGCGCGAGCGGTACCGTCACGGTCGCCGAGAACGCCACCGCCACCCTCGATCTCGCCCTCGTCCCCGCCGCGTCCGGCAAGGTCACCGGTGTGGTGACCTCGGCCGCCGGGCCCGCCGCCGGTGCCACGGTGACCGTCACGGACACCCCGGTGACCGCGGTGACCGACGCCACCGGCCGGTTCGAGGCGGTCCTGCCGCACGGCTCGTACGAACTGCGGGCCACCCACCCGTCCCGCTGCTCCTCCGCGGGCTCGACCCGGATCACCGTCAGCGGCGACACCACGGCGCAGATCGCGCTGCCGCAGCGCACCGACACCTTCGGCTACGCCTGCGCCACCGGGAGCGGCGGCTACCAGGCCGGTAGCCAGCGGCTCGCGCTCACCGGCGACAACGCGACCGAGCGGATCGAACTGCCCTTCTCCGTCCCGTTCTACGGGAAGAACTACGGCGTGGCCCATGTGGGGACCAACGGCAACCTCAGCTTCGGCGGTCCGCACACCGGCGACTCCAACGGAAGCATCCCCAGCCTCGCCACCCCGAACGCCGGGCTCTACCCCTTCTGGGACGATCTGGTGCTGACCGGTGAGGGCGAGTCCGCGGTCTACACCGGGGTGACCGGTACCGCGCCGAACCGGGCGTTCGTCGTCGAATGGCGCGACGCCGTCCACTGGTCGGACCAGAGCAGCCGGTTCTCCTTCGCCGCCGTGATCGGCGAGGACGGTGTGGTGACCTACCACTACAAGGGCACCACGGGCAGCGGTCTGCCGGGCGGCGCCAGTGCGACCGTCGGGGTGGAGAACGCCAACGGCACCGACGCGTTCCTCTACTCCCTCAACTCCCCCGCCCTCTCCGACGGTCTGTCGATCACCTTCCGCACCACCCGGCACGGTGTGCTGCAGGGCCGGGTACTCGACGCCAATGACGGCAAGGGCGTGGCCGGGGCGACGGTGGCGGTCGGCACCGGGACGTCGGCGGTGACCGTCACCACCGGCGCGGACGGCGGCTATGTCGCCCAGACCCCGGCGGGCGCGCAGCCGGTGGCCGTGTCGGCGCCGTCGTACGAGAGCGCGGAGGCCACCGTCGAGGTGGCGGCCGGGACCGTGGCCCGGGACAGCCGGTCGCTGCGGACCGGCCGGGTGACGCCCGCCAAGGCGTCGCTCGATGTGGTCGCCCCCGGTGACCAGCGGCGCACCCGGACGATCGAACTGTCCAACCCCGGTCTCGGGACGGCCTTCACTGCCGCGTCCGAGGCGTCCTGGCTGACGGTCGGCCCGGCCGCCGGCGAACTGGCCACCGGCGCGAAGGCGGCGCTGACCGTGACCGTGGACACCGCGGGGCAGGCCCCGGGTACGGTGCTCCGCGGCACGGTCCGGATCGAGTCCCGCAGCGGCCGGTCGCCGGTGTTGTCGATTCCGGTCACGGTCGTCGTGCCGCGCTACCAGACGGCGCTCGACACCGGCGCCAGGACGGCATCGGTCGACGCGCTGGGCGACGCCTGGGCCCCGGACCGGGCCTACGCGACCGGTTCGTACGGCTACCAGGGCACGTCCGGGACCCGCTCCACCAGCCGCGCGATCGCCGGTACGGATGATCCGGCGCTCTTCCGCACGGCCCGCGAGGGCATGTACGAGTACCGCTTCGACGGGGTGCCGAACGGGGTCTACACCGTGGAACTCGGCTTCGCCGAGGTGTCGTCGACCCGGCCCAACAAGCGGGTCTTCGACGTACTCGCCGAGGGGGCGCAGGTACTGCCCGCCCTCGACATCGCCCTGGAGGCGGGGACGTACACGGCCGTACAGCGCGCCTATACGGTGACGGTCACCGACGGCACGCTCAACGTCCGGTTCGTCGCCCGGGCCGGTTACGGCAAGCCGCTGGTCAACTCCCTGCGGGTGACGGACCGGCCGGACCTGGCGCCTCCGGCGCGGGCGGCCCGGTGACGGCCGCGTGCCGACCCACCGATTGCACTCTTCCACTGATCCGCTGATCCGCTGATTCACTGATCCGCTGAGGAGACGGGCGGGGCACCGGAGGCCATCCGGTGCCCCGCCCGTACGGATGCTCCGCGCCCTACGGCTCCGGAGCCTCAGGTTCCGATGCCCAGGCGGGCGCCGACGGCGGCCGGGACGGGCAGGATCCGTTCCGGCGGCAGCAGCCGCTCGGCCTGCGCGGTCCGGCCCGCGCGGACCAGCTCACCGATCCGGCGGGCCCTGGGCGTGATGTCGGTGATCTCGGTGACCCAGTCCTCGGCATAGGTACGGATCAGGGTCCGGCCGATACCGATCTGGATGCTGTAGTGATTCAGGGCCGCGCCCCGCAGGGACCGTTCGGGATCCCACTGGACATGGACGGGCGCGTCGGCGAGTGCCTCGGGGTCGCCGGTGGTGAGCGCGGCGGCGCGGAGCGCCTCCGTCCAGCCCTCATGGGTGATCCGGACCGCGAGGATCCGGGTCTGCCCCATTTTGCGGGCCCAGTTGCTGCGGTGCATCAGCCAGCTGAACGACGGTTTGATCCAGGTCATCCGGCAGAACGAGAACGGCGCCGTGAACCGTCCGGCGCGCAGGGCGGCGTCGGCGACGGCGGGCGCGTACGCCTGGTAGACGACGATGGTCCGCGCGTCGTAGTCGGCCCGGACGCTGTACTGCGAGGTCATACCCGTCACGCTCGCATCGGACGGGCGGGCCGGGCGACCGGTTTTCCCCGCGCGGCAGGGCCGCCGACTCTCCCGCACCCCTGGAACGTCCGGTTCCGGGGCGGGGGTTCAGCGGTCGATCCGCCAGGCCGCGTCCGGGGGCGGGGCGCCGGTGGCGAGGATGTGCGCCACGATCCGCAGCGCCTCCGGGAGCGGGACGGTGTCCTGGTCGGGGTATTCGTCGTCCTGTCCGTTGGCGAGGACGAAGCCGTCGCTCCACTCGTCGCCGGCGTCCGGGTCGACGGCGTGCTCCCCGGGGTCGCCGGGCCGTTCGAGCAGCATCACCATCGCGCGCCGGTTGTTGGAGAGCACCGCCAGGGACCGCCCGGCGGAGCTGGTCAGCCAGGTCTCCAGCTCGCCCCGGCCGGCCCGGGCGCGCAGCAGCTCCGGTACATCGCCGGGCGCCACGGGGGCCGGATCGGGGCCCACCGTCCAAGTCTCGGTCATGGGTCCGACCCTCTCACGGCCCCGGAAGGGGTTCGCACCGCGCTCCGGGCGCCGTTGTCAGTGGTGGCCCGTACCGTCGGTCGGGTCGGGTGACACGGACGGCGGAAGGGGGTGGTGAACTGCTCGGCAGGGAGTGAACTCTAGTGTGCATGTGCGTGTTTGAGTGTGCGTTATGATCTGTGTATGAACCTCAAGGAGTGGGC
>NZ_JBFADP010000102.1:0-12375 GCF_040641415.1 Streptomyces sp. NPDC020875
CGCCCCGCCGGTGAGTCCGCGGACCGCCTGTGGCCGTTCGCGCAGTTCCGCCCCCTATGCCTTCGGCAATGGGGGGACCCCCAGCGCCTGGCCCTCCGGGTGAGGCCCGCGCCGTCTGTCCTGCCGAGCCGGTCTATCGCTCGCGCCTGCGGCCCGGTGGTGGGCCGTTCGCGCAGTTCCCCGCGCCCCTAAATGCTCTCCCGAGCACCGCTCCTGGGGGATGCCCGTCTTTCTGCGAGGGCGGCGAGGAGAGCAACCCAGGGGCGCGGGGAACTGCGAGAACAACCACGACGGCGGCGCGGACCGCGAACAACATCAGGTCGCCGGGCGCGGCCCGGGTAGTTCGGGGCGGCTCCCCGGAGGGCCAAGGCACTGGGCCCCATCGCCGAAGGCATAGGGGCACGCGGGACCGCGCGACCGGCTCACCCCCGGGCCGCGAGGCCGGGCGCGGCCCGGGGAGGGGGCTGCGAGGGCACCCCGCCGTGGGCTACGGGAGCGTCAAGCCCCAGGCGCCCGCGCGGACCGACCAGGTGCGGGTGCGGACCGGGCCCGTGATGACCGTGTCCGCGCGGTAGCGGAAGTCCGGGCCGGAGACCGTGACCGTGTGGGCCTTGACCGTGACCGGCGCGTCCGGGCCGGTGTTCGTGTGGCGGACGGTGATCTCGGCGCGGCCGTGGGCCGTACGGACCGTGACGTCGGTCACCTCCTGGTCGAGGTCGCACAGCAGCGCGCCGTCCGCTTCGACCCGGAGCCGCAGGCCCGGTCCGGCGGTGCCCACCGGGGCGACCCGGGGCCGTCGGCCGAGGACGGTCCGCCAGGCGCCCCGCAGCGGGCCGGGGCGGGTGCCGGGGGTGACGGGGATCGCCAGGTCGCCGACGACGACGCCGTCGCTCTCGTCGACCAGGAGGTCGAGTCGGCGTACCACCCCGTCCAGTGCCGCGCGGGCCGCCGCGACGGGCCCGGCGGGTACGCCGAGGGAGTGCGAGAGCCGGACGGCGGCTCCGACGGGTACGAGGGAGAGCGCGCCGTCGCCCAGCCAGCGGTCCCGGTGGAGCAGGGCGACCGCCCGCAGCAGTGCCCGGTCGTCGCCGATGATCACCGGCCGCCGGGTGCCGCGCCGCGCCAGGGCCCTGGCGAACTCCTCCGGGCTCTCCGGCAGACAGATCTTGGCCCGGGATCCACCGCACAGGACGTCCTTCGCGATCCGCGCCGATTCCCCGTCCTGACGGCGGGCGACCGGGTCGATGACCACCAGCAGCTGGTCGTGATCCGACACCTCGGTCCTTCCTCGGGTAGCATCTTTGTGCAAGAGCCCCTTGCGCGATTGCGCCAGGGGCTTCGTCTATTCCGGGGCAACCGGTCCGAGGGATCCAGGAAAAACACGGGACACACTGATCCCCCTGACCTTGGACATGCCCCGCCCGGAAGGGGTGTACGCCTGTGCCCGCACTTGTGCTGCTCGGTGCTCAGTGGGGTGACGAGGGCAAGGGGAAGGCCACCGACCTGCTCGGCGGGTCCGTCGACTACGTGGTGCGTTACCAGGGCGGCAACAACGCCGGTCACACGGTCGTCGTCGGCGACCAGAAGTACGCGCTGCACCTCCTCCCCTCCGGAATCCTGTCGCCGGGCTGTACCCCGGTGATCGGCAACGGTGTGGTGGTCGACCCGGCCGTCCTGCTCTCCGAGCTGAGCGGGCTCAATGACCGTGGTGTCGACACTTCCAAGTTGCTGATCAGCGGAAACGCCCATCTGATCACGCCGTACAACGTCACGCTGGACAAGGTGACGGAACGGTTCCTCGGAAAGCGGAAGATCGGTACGACGGGCCGGGGCATCGGCCCCACCTACGCCGACAAGATCAACCGGGTCGGCGTCCGGGTCCAGGACCTGTACGACGAGTCGATCCTCACCCAGAAGGTCGAGGCGGCGCTGGAGCAGAAGAACCAGCTCCTCGCCAAGGTCTTCAACCGCCGGGCGATCGAGACCGGCCGGATCGTCGACGAGCTGCTCCAGTACGCGGACCAGATCCGGCCGTACGTCGCCGACACGACCCTGATTCTCAACGACGCCATCGACGAGGGCAAGGTCGTCCTCTTCGAGGGCGGCCAGGGCACCCTGCTGGACGTGGACCACGGGACGTACCCCTTCGTCACCTCATCGAACCCGACCGCGGGCGGTGCCTGCACGGGCGCGGGCGTCGGCCCCACCAAGATCACCCGGGTCATCGGCATCCTCAAGGCGTACACGACCCGCGTCGGCGCCGGCCCGTTCCCGACGGAGCTGTTCGACGAGGACGGCGAGGCGCTGCGCCGGATCGGCGGCGAGCGGGGCGTGACCACCGGCCGTGACCGCCGCTGCGGCTGGTTCGACGCGGTGATCGCCCGGTACGCGACCCGGGTCAACGGTCTGACGGACTTCTTCCTGACGAAGCTGGACGTCCTCACCGGCTGGGAGCAGATCCCGGTCTGTGTGGCGTACGAGATCGACGGCAAGCGGGTCGAGGAGCTGCCGTACTCGCAGACCGACTTCCACCACGCCAAGCCGGTCTACGAGATGCTGCCGGGCTGGTCGGAGGACATCACCAAGGCGAAGACCTTCGACGACCTGCCGAAGAACGCGCAGGCGTACGTGAAGGCGCTGGAGGAGATGTCGGGCGCGCCGATCTCGGCGATCGGGGTGGGTCCGGGCCGGACCGAGACGATCGAGATCAACTCCTTCCTCTAAAGCACGCGTACGGTGCGGCGCCCGGCACGGAATCCACGGATTCCCGTGCCGGGCGCCTTCGTATGCTCATCGGTCTATTAGCTCCTGGGTGGGAACCCTCGCATATTCGTCCCCATTCGCGGCTACTCATGGTGTCGGTCTGTAGCACACCGTGAGTTCGTGAGTGAGTGAAGGGATGTGGGCCGGATGCGTCTGGGTCCGAGAGGTCCGCGGCTGAGGGGCGCGCGAGCCGTGACCGTCGTGTCGGCCGTCGCGCTGGCGCTGGGAATGCCGGGTGGCACGGCGACGGCGGGCGCGCCCGTACCGCTCGCCGAGGGGGCCGCCGCCGCGACCACGGTCCAGCAGGTCACCCTGCGGCTGTCGAGTGATCCGGGGCAGGTCGCCAACGTCAAGGGCGCGTCGACCGCCAACGGCGCCGAGGTCATCCAGTGGCCCTGGTCGGGCGCGGCCAACGAGCGGTGGGAGCCGGAGCCCGCGGACTGGGGCTACCACCGCTTCAGGTCGGTCCACAGCGGGCTCTGCCTCAATGTGGAGGGCGGCGGGAACGAGAACGGCGCCCGGGTCATCCAGTGGACCTGCGGCACCGCCGACAACGAGCAGTGGAGATTCGTCGCCAAGGGGCGGGGCTATCAGATCGTGGCCCGCTCCAGCGGCAAGTGCCTCAATGTGGCGGGCGGGGTGGGTCAGGGCCGTCAGCTGATCCAGTACACCTGTACGGCGAACGGCGCTGCCAACGATGTCTGGCTGCCGGTCTGGGAGCAGGTCTGACGGTCCGACGGGCCGGTCCGGCCGGCCCGAGTCGTCATCGTGGGTTGACACCCGGGTCGGGTGTCAACCCCGATCGTCTTACGGGCGTCGGCGGCGGCCGGGGTCCGGCCACCACCCGCCCCGGCGCCGGAACACGTGTTTGTCCAGCGTCGCGCAGATCCCGAAGAGCAGGGTGGACGCCGTGGCGGTCCACAGCACCGGGGACGACCAGGACTGGGCGGATGACACCATCTCGGTGTCGTTGTATTCGCACCACTGGTCGGGCGGAAAGACGTCGAATCCGGTGGCGGTCAGATCACCGGAAGACGAGGAGTAGCGGCAGTCGTTGGATTCGGGCAGCAGCAGCAGCGCGGAGGACGCGTAGGCGAGGCTCAGCGCGACGACGGACCAGCCGAACGCGATCCATAACGGGCTGCGGTAAGGGGGCGATTGGGGGGCGGGGTCGCAGGCGCTCATTCTCCGGGCCTAGGGGGTGGGGTCGGGTTCGGACACGGTGGACCTGTGGCGGTACGGGAAGTGGACCTGGCGTTGGCACGGGAATGGGACGCGGCCCCCGCTCACGAGGTTTCGCGCGACCGGAGAGATTGTCGTCATGTCCCCATCATGCCGATGCCTGCCCGCCTTGCGCCGCCCGGTCCGCCGTCCGGACGTGCCCTACTCGGCGGTACGGCTCGTCGTACCGCTTCCGATGCTTTTCGGCCGCCCGTCTGTCGGCCGGTCCGCCCGTATGTGACGGCCCGGGGCGGTACGGGCCCCGGGCATACGCCCCGGGCCCGTACCGCCGCCGTCCCGCCGTCCCTCCGCCGCCTTCCGCCGTCCGCTCCGAACCCGCTACCCCACGGCGGCGGGCGATCCCGCCGGATCCGCGGCCGGGTCGGCGAACTGGGTGCGGTACAGCTCCGCGTACCGGCCGTCCGCCGACAGGAGTTCGTCGTGGGTGCCCTGTTCCACCACCCGGCCCGACTCGATCACCAGAATCCGGTCGGCGGCGCGGACCGTGGAGAGGCGGTGGGCGATGACGAGGGCCGTACGGTCCGCCAGCGCCTCCGTCAGGGCGGCCTGGACCGCCGCCTCCGAGGTGTTGTCGAGATGGGCCGTCGCCTCGTCGAGGACGACGACGCGCTGGTTGGCCAGGAGCAGCCGGGCGATCGTCATCCGCTGGCGCTCGCCGCCGGAGAGCCGGTAGCCGCGTTCGCCGACGACCGTGTCGAGGCCGTCCGGCAGGGCCCGGACCAGCGGGGCGAGCCGGGCCCTCGCCAGGGCCGACCACAGGTCGTCCTCCGTCGCGTCGGGGCGGGCCAGCAGCAGATTGGCCCGTACGGACTCGTGGAAGAGATGGCCGTCCTGGGTGACCATGCCGACCGTGGCGCGCAGGGACTCGGCGGACAGTTCGCGGACGTCGGTACCGCCGATCCGTACGGTGCCCGCGTCGACGTCGTAGAGCCTGGGCAGCAGCGTCGCGATGGTGGACTTGCCCGCGCCCGACGTGCCGACCAGGGCGATGGTCTGGCCGGGTTCGGCCCGGAACGAGACGCCCTTGAGGACTTCCTCGCCGCCCCGGGTGTCGAGCGCCGCGACCTCCTCCAGGGACGCGAGGGAGATCTTGTCCGCCGCCGGGTAGCCGAAGCGGACCCCGTCGAACTCCACGGACAGCGCGCCCTCCCGCGCCTCCCGGGCGTCCTCGCGGTCCTCGATCAGCGGCTTCAGGTCGAGGACTTCGAAGACCCGCTCGAAGCTGACCAGCGCGCCCATCACCTCCACCCGTGCCCCGGCGAGTGCGGTCAGCGGGGCGTAGAGCCGGGTCAGCAGCAGGGCGAGGGCGACGACGGCGCCGGGCTCCATGCTGCCGCGCAGCGCGTACCAGCCGCCGAGGCCGTAGACCAGGGCCAGCGCGAGGGCCGAGACGAGGGTGAGGGCGGTGATGAAGACGGTCTGCGCCATCGCGGTCCGTACCCCGATGTCCCGGACCCGCGCGGCCCGTTCGGCGAACTCGCGGGACTCCTGGCCGGGGCGGCCGAACAGCTTGACCAGGGTCGCGCCCGGCGCCGAGAACCGTTCCGTCATCCGGGTGCCCATCTCGGCGTCGAGCCGGGCCCCTTCGCGCTGGAGGGCGGCCATCCTGGTGCCCATCCGCCGGGCGGGCAGTACGAACACCGGCAGCAGTACCAGCGCCAGCAGGGTGATCTGCCACGACAGAGTGAGCATCACGATCAGGGTGAAGAGGAGGGTGACGATATCGCCCGCGACCCCGGACAGCGTGCTGCTGAAGGCCCGCTGGGCGCCGATGACGTCGTTGTTGAGCCGGCTCACCAGGGCGCCCGTCCGGGTTCTGGTGAAGAAGGCGACGGGCATCTTCTGTACGTGGTCGTAGACGGCGGTCCGCAGATCGAGGATGAGGCCCTCGCCCAGCCGGGACGACAGCAGCCGCTCGACGACGCCGAGTCCGGCCTCGGCGACGGCGATCACGGCGATCAGCAGCGCCAGCCGGATCACGGTCGCCGGGTCGCCGCCGCCGACGATGGTGTCCACGACCCGTCCGGCGAGTACCGGGGTCGCGACGGCGAGCAGCGCCGTGAGGACGCTCAGTCCGAGGAAGCGGATGATCCGGCCCCGGTGCGGGCGGGCGAAGCCGGCGATCCGGCGCAGGCTCGCCCGGTTGAACGGACGCCGGTCCTGCTCGGCGTGCATGGCTCGGTATGCCTGCGTCCAGGCCGTGGTCTCCATACTCATACCGGGACCGTAAAACCTCGACCAATGTTGAGGTCAACTGCGGGCCGGGATTCCGGGCGATCTGGCGTACAGGCCCCGCCCGGGCCCGAAGCGCCCTACGCTCGTCCCGCGCGGCGCGTACGGACGGAGGCACCGATGAGAAACCCGGGCGGCGATCCCGGATCGCTGACGATGTATATGACGGGGGGACCGGTCGCCGTACCGGCCACCATCTCCGGTGTACGGGACGCCCTGCCCGAGACCGAACGCGCCCGGTTCACCGACGAGATCGAGTCGATACCGGCCGACGGGCTCCAAATGGCGCTGATGCGCTGGGCGATGCTGATCCCGACCGAGCAGGACGCGGCCGAGGAGGAGCTGGCCGCCCGGCTGATCGCGGGCGACTTCTCCGGGGTGACGTACACCGACGACCTGGGCGACGACGAGTACCGGGGCGCCCCGTGACGTACCGGATCGCCTATACCGACGAGGCGGGCGCGGGCCGGGCCGCCCTCGGCCGGATACGGCGGAAGGAGTTCGACACCGGGGTGGCGGCGCTCTGCCGCGATCCGTACGGCGTCGGATCGTGCGGGGTACGCGGCAACCGGGACCGCCGGGACGCCTCCATCGGCCGGATCGCGGTGGTCCGCTACGAGGTCAGCCCGGGGGTCGTGACGGTGACCGTGCTCCGGGTCGTCCCCGCGCCCTGAACCCGCGCCCCTGGTACGGGGCGTGAGACCCCCGGGCCGGGGCCGTTCGGACCCGGGGGCCGGTCTCGTACGAGACGGCGGACTGCCTGTATCAACGCCGCCTACGCCTGCTCCGCCGGGTCCTCCGCCTCCTCCGGCCTGCACAGCACCGTCCGCAGTACGCCCTCCAGCAGGGCCGCCGCGTCCGGGGCGAGGACCGGACTCCGCCAGGCGACATGCCCGTCGGGGCGGACCAGGACCGCGCCCGAGCCGGTGATGCCGTACGCCTCCGTCCAGTCGTCCGCGATCTCCCCGGGCAGCGCCCCGAGGACCCGCGCCGACAGCGGCACCCCGAGCCGGTCCGCCGCCCGCCCGGCCGCCGCCGTCCACTCGGCGCCCCCGTCGGCGGCGGTGAGCAGGGTGAACCCGGGCCCGAACAGGTCGAGTACGGAACCGCCGTCCGGGCCCAGCGGCAGATGCGGCGCCCGGTGTCCGGGCCGGGCCGTGGGCCGGTAGTCGGTGTACGGGTCGGCGACCTGCTCGCCGGGCTCCGGCTCCGGCTCGGGGACCAGCGCCCCCTCCGCGTAGTGGAAGCCGAGGATGATGCCGTCCTTGACGCGCCGCTTCGGCAACTCCTCCCGCCAGCGGTCCCAGTTGCCGGTGGCGATGGCGTCCGCGTTGTTGGCCCGGTCCTCGCGGGCCGTCCACTCGGCGACCGGGCGGCGCTCGGGGTCGTAGCTCTCCAGGAGTTCCGGGCCCGCCCAGCCATGGACGACGGCCGCCAGCTTCCAGGCCAGGTTGTGGACGTCCTGGACGCCCAGATTGAGGCCGGAGCCGCTGAACGGGGTGACCAGATGGGCCGCGTCACCGGCGAGATGGACCCGGCCCGACGAGAGCCGTTCGGCGACCTGGCTCCGGCTGGTCCAGTGCGATTCCTCCAGCACCTTCACCGCCAGCGCCGGATCGCCCGCGACGGTACGGACCAGATCCGCCGGGTCCGCGGGGGCGGCCGTGTCCGCCGGGTCCTCCAGGATCCGGTTGAACGTCCACCGGTCGGGGACCGATGTCGGCTGGAGGTAGCCGCGCACCCCGTCGGCGTCGAGGAAGGTGATGGTGGCCCGCAGCTCCCCGATCAGGGGGCCGAGCGCCGCCTCGAAGAGGACCTGGTGGTTCTCGGTGACGGGCCCGCCGCCGAGCAGCTCCGTACCGGTGGAGCGGCGGACGGCACTGTGCGCCCCGTCGCAGCCGACCAGTTGGCGGCAGCGGATCCGGCGGGGTGTGCCGTCGGGGCCGATCACGGTCGCCGTGACCCGGTCGCCGGAGGTCTCGACGCCGGTGAGGGTCGTGCCGTACCGGATCCGGCCGGCGTCGAGCCGCCGCCGCAGTACGGACTCCACCACGTCCTGCGGGCACATCACGGTCGACGTCGGGCTGAACGACGCGCGCCGCCCGGCGACCAGACTCTGCGCCAGCAGCGTGTCCGGGGTGTCCAGCGCCGCGAGGGTGGTCGCGAAGACGAACCGCAGCCCCGCCCGCTCCTGGGCGAGGGCGGCGCCGGTGATCTCGTCGGCGACCCCGAGGGTCCGGAAGACCTCCATACTGCGGGCGTTGACGGCCCGGGAGCGCGGCAGGACCGACGGCGCGGTCCGCCGCTCGATCAGCAGATGGGGGACGCCGAGCCGGTCGAGGAGGAGGGCGAGGGTCAGCCCGGCGGGCCCGGCGCCGACGACGAGTACGGGTACGTCGTCGCTGACGGGCACCGGGTCCGAAGCGGCGAGCGGGGCGGTTCCCCGGGCGGAGCCTGCGGAGGCCGTGGTCACGGGATGGTCCTTTCGAGTACGGGTTCGCCCGCGGGCCCGCCCGCGGCGGGATCGCCCCGCCACCTGCGGGCCCGGCGGCGCAGCGGGCCGATCAGCAGATGCTCGGCGAGCAGGGCGACGGCCACCGCGACGGCGGCCCAGGCGAAGACCTCGTCGGTGGCGAGGTTGGTACGGGCGGTGGCGATCCGGGCGCCGACCCCGTCCGGGGCGGCGAGCAGTTCGGCCATGATCACGGTGCGCAGCGATGTGGTGGTCACCAGCGCCACCGAGGCGAGCAGGGGCGCCGTCAGGGCCGGGAGCACCAGATGGCGCAGCCGGTGGACGAGCGGTACGCGGAAGGCGGTGGCCATCTCCCGGAGTTCGGGGTCGAGGGCGCGCACCGCCTCGGCTATCGCGACCGCGACGACCGGCACCGACACCAGGGTGGCCACGAAGACCGGCACCTCGCCCCCGCTGCCCCACCAGACCATGCCCATCACGACGGGCACGATCGGGGGGATACCCAGCAGCATCGCCCGCAGCGGTCTGCCCAGCCCCTCGGCGATACCGCTGCTACCGCTGATCAGCCCCCAGGCCACACCGATCAGCAGGGCCAATACGGACCCGGTGAGGGCGCGGCCGAGACTCCGTACCACCTCTTCCCAGAGCACCCCGTCGGCGGCGAGCCGCCCCAGCGCCTCGGCGGTCTCGGCGGGCGACGGGACGAGGACGGCGGGCTGCCGGGCCGCCCACAGCTGCCAGAGCCCGAGCAGTACCGCCGTACCGGCGGCGACGAGCGCCGTGTCACGAGCCTTCCGTGACATAGAGTTCCGCACCCGGCACCTTCCCTCCCAGCAGGGCCGGCGAGGCGGCGGCGAGCTCCTGGAAGAGGGCGGTCAGCTCGCCCTTGACGTCCTTCGCGGTGCGGTACGCCGGGTCGAGGCGGCCGAGGAGCCCGGTGATCAGGGGCTGCGGCGCGCCGGTGCGCTCGGCGACGCCGGGCGCGATGTCGCCCGCGCGGGAGACCGCGTTCTGGGTGGAGCGGGCGAGGGCCTGGTGGAGCGTACGGACGACCTCGGGGTTGGCGTCGGCGTACTTGCCCCGGACGCCGATGGCGTAGGTCGGCAGGGTCTCCCGGCCGGTCTTCTTCTTCCACTCGGCGCCCAGGGTGAGGACCGGCTTCTTCGGCTTGCCCGCCGACTTGGCGCGGGCCGAGGCCAGGCTCGCCTGGTGCTCGGGGAGCAGCGCGTAGTCGGCCTTGCCCGCGCCGACGGCGGTCAGCAGGTCGGGCAGACCGGGGTGGTTGACGACGGTGACGTCCTCGCCGGGCGTCAGCCCGTTCTGCTCGGCCAGGCTGCGGAAGAGGACGTCGTTCACATCGCCCTTGAAGGCTATGTGCACGGTCTTGCCGCGGAGCGACTCCCAGGTCGTGCCCGCGTCCGCCGGTCCCACCAGGACGTCGACCGGGCCGTCGAGGACACCGAGGATCCGGACGTCGACGCCCCGGCTGTGCAGATTGGCGGCGATATTGCTGGGGAGCGTGAGGACGTCGACGGAGCCGCTGGTGAGCTGGGTGCGCATCTCGTCGGGGGTGCGCAGGGCGCTGAAGGAGACCTTCCCCGCCTCCGTCTTCAGCTCGGAGTCGGTCCGCAGTCCGGCGGTGACGGCGTCGAGTACGGCGTTCGGCGCGACGCCGATCCGCAGCCCCGACGACTTCCCCTCGTCCCCGGAGTCCCCGCAGCCGGTCAGCAGGGCCGCCGCCACCAGGACGTGGGCGGTCACCGCGAGCCGGACACGGGAGGAACGGGGGGTACGGAGGACGGGCGTGATCACTCGGGCGCTCCTGAGCTGTAGGTGTGGTGCGGTCCTGAGGGGGTCGCCGCCGGGGTGGCGGGGTCGTGCGCCGTGCTGGGTACGCGGGGGCCCGTGGTGCCCGGGGTGCGGGTGTCGGCGGATGCCGGGGCTTCGGGCCCGGGGGCGCCTTGGGCGTCGGGGCCGGTGAGGGCGGCGACGATCTCCGCTTCGGCCCGGGCCACGGCCTCGCCGTCCCGGCCGCCGTCCGGGGTCGGCCCCAGGGGCAGGATCCGGTGTCCGCCGGGCCGGATGATCAGTGCCTGCCGGGCGGTGATCGCGGCCTCGTGCGGGTCGTGCGTCGACCACAGGACCGTGGAGCCCGCGTCCCGGGCCAGCTCCAGCAGGGTCCGCCGCACCTCGGCGCGGAGCGTGATGTCCAGCGCCGATACGGGTTCGTCGAGGATCAGCAGAGGGGCCCGTACGATCAACGCCCGGGCCAGGGCGACGCGTTGGCGCATTCCGGTCGACAGGGCGGCGGGATACGCGGGGGCGGAATCGGCCAGTCCGAGCCGGGTCAGCAGCGAGTGGGCGTGTTCGCGGTCGGCGTCGGAGGGGCGGCGGCCGAGGGCGAACACCACATTCTCCAGGGCGGTCCGCCAGGGCATCAGCCGCGGTTCGGCGAAGGCGTAACCGACCCGGCCGGGCGCGGTCACCGCCCCCGTCGTGGGCCGGTGCAGCCCCGCGGCCAGCCGTAACAGGGTGCTCTTCCCCACCCCGGAGGGGCCGAGTACGGCGAGGACGGTCCCGGCGGGAACATCCAGGTGGAGATCGTGGAACAGCCGTCGTGAGCGGTACGCGTGCCCGACGGCGCGGAACGTGACTCCCCCTGCGGACATTCGCCCCCCAGAACGTGTCGGATCTCGATCCGTCGGCCAACTGCCGTCTGCCCGCGGCCCGTCCATGGCCCGATCAGCTAAGGCGAGCCTAACTATAGAGTACGACTCCAATCAACGCCGCGCCCGTTACCGGCCGGGTATCGCGCGTGATGGGTGCGGCGGTTGCGGATGCGAAGGCCGCTGGCGGGATCTGACCCTTGGCGGGAGCCGTCCCGGACTGTCAACCTGTCGGCTCCGCCCGCGATGTGACGGGCGGTACGGAAGTGACGGGGCAGACGTGTGCCCCGGGACGGACGCGATGGGTCCGTCGCGCCATTCACCCGATTGCGTACGGGTGCGTCCGGGTGTGTCCCCGGCGGGGTCCGCGCGGTCCGACGCCTACGGCACGCCGGGACCTCGGCTCGGGCGGTCTCCCGCCCGGTCTCCCACCCGATCTCTCATCCGGTTTCTCATCCGATTCGAGCAGGAGGTTCGGACATGCGGTTACGGAGCACCCTCTTCGCGGCCCTGGGCGTGGGATGCGCCCTGGTGGCCACCTCGGCCGCCCCGGCGTCGGCCGCCCCGCAGGTGCGGTTCGCGAGTGTGGCCACCGGCAAGTGCCTCGACAGTAACGGCGCCGGGAAGGTCTACACGCTGGGCTGCAACGGCGGCGCCAACCAGCGCTGGACGGTGGAGTTCAACGGCACCGGAGGCGGACTGATCAAGAACGTGGCCACCGGCAAGTGCCTGGACAGCAACGGCGCCGGTGATGCGTACACGCTCGGCTGCAACGGTGGCAACTACCAGCGCTGGACGGTACGGGAGTCGGGCGCGGGCGTCGTCGTCTGGCGGAACGCGGCCACCGGCAGGTGCCTGGACAGCAACGGCGCCGGGAGGGTCTACACGCTGGGCTGCAACGGCGGCGACTACCAGCGCTGGCGGTCCTGACCACCGGTTGCGACTTCGGCCTCACCCCCGAGGACACCTGGACGCTCTTCCACTCCAGCGCCTTCGACT
>NZ_JBFADP010000103.1:0-11829 GCF_040641415.1 Streptomyces sp. NPDC020875
GACTGGGGTGCTGTGGTGGGTGGGGTTCCCGCTGCGGTGGGGGGTGGGGTGGAGTTGCCGACGTATCCCTTCGACCGCAAGCGCTACTGGATCGGCGAGGACGAACACCGCACCGACGAACCCACCGGAATGGGCGGCGAACTGCGCCGACTGGCCCGTACCGACAAAAAGGCGCTCCGCAGGGAACTCGGATTCCTGGTCCGCTCCCACGCCGCCGCCGTACTCGCCCATCCGTCGCTCGACGAACGGGATATGCGGCAGACCTTCAAGGACCTCGGGTTCGATTCCCAGGGCTCCCTGGAGCTGCGGAACCGGCTCGGTACGGCCACCGGGCTCGCTCTCCCCGCCTCCCTGCTCTACGACTTCCCGACCGGCCGCGAACTCGTCGCCCGGCTCGCCACCGGACTCCGCGAGAGCCCCGAACCCGAGCCGGTCGCCGAGAAGGCGGCCCCGGCCGGGGCGAACGGCGGGAGCGCGACCGCCCCCGCCGCCGACGGACCCGAACCCATCGCCGTCGTCGCCATGGCCTGCCGCTACCCCGGCGAGATCGCCTCCCCGGAGGATCTGTGGCGGCTGGTCGCCGAAGGGCGCGACGCCGTCACCGAGTTCCCCGCCGACCGCGACTGGGACCCCGACCTCTACGACCCCGACCCCCGGCGCCCGGGCAAGTCCGCCGTGCGCCACGGCGGATTCCTCCACGACGCGGGCGACTTCGACGCCGCCTTCTTCGGAATCTCGCCCCGCGAGGCCCAGGCCATGGACCCGCAGCAGCGGCTGCTGCTGGAAACCTCCTGGGAGTCCCTGGAGCGGGCCGGGATCGACGCCCGGTCCCTGCACGGCAGCCGGACCGGTGTCTTCATCGGCGCCATGGCATCGGACTACGGCCCCCGGATGCACGACGCGCCCGAAGGCGCCGAAGGCCATCTGCTGACCGGCAACACGGCCAGTGTGATGTCCGGCCGGATCTCCTACCAGCTCGGTCTCACCGGGCCCGCCGTCACCGTCGACACCGCCTGCTCGTCCTCGCTCTCCGCCCTCCACCTGGCGATCCGCTCCCTGCGGTCCGGCGAATCCGATCTCGCCCTGGCCGGCGGTGTGACGGTGATGTCGACCCCCGGCATCTTCGTCGAGTTCTCCCGGCAGGACGGTCTCGCGCCCGACGGCCGCTGCAAGCCGTTCGCCGCCGCTGCCGACGGCACCGCCTGGGCCGAAGGCGTCGGCATCCTGCTGGTCGAACGGCTCTCCGACGCCGAACGGCTCGGCCATCCGGTCCTCGCCGTGGTCCGCGGCTCCGCCGTCAACCAGGACGGCGCCTCCAACGGGCTCACCGCCCCCAACGGCCCCTCCCAGCAGCGGGTCATCCGCCAGGCCCTCGCCGACGCCGGACTCGGCACCCGGGACGTCGACGCGGTCGAGGCCCACGGCACCGGCACCCGGCTCGGCGACCCCATCGAGGCCGAGGCGATCCTGGCGACGTACGGCCAGGACCGCGACGCGGCCCGCCCGGTCCTGCTGGGCTCCCTCAAGTCCAACATCGGACACGCCCAGGCCGCCGCCGGTGTCGGCGGTGTGATCAAGATGGTCCAGGCCCTGCGGCACGGCGTACTGCCGCCGTCCCTCGGGGTGGACCGGCCGACCCCGCACGTCGACTGGTCGTCGGGGGCCGTCGAACTCGTCCGCGAGACCCGGGAGTGGCCGCTGACCGGCCGCCCCCGGCGGGCCGCCGTCTCCTCGTTCGGCATCAGCGGCACCAACGCCCATGTCGTGCTGGAGGAGTACGCCCGGCCCGCGACCGACCCCGCGCCGGAGACCGACGCGAATCCGGACACCGCCGACGCGGCGGAGCCCGCCGCCGGGCCGGAAGGCGACGGCGCCGGTACGGAGACCGCTGCCGCCGCCCCCGTACCGTGGCTGATCTCCGCCCGGGACGAGACGGCCCTGCGGGCCCAGGCGGCCCGGCTGCGGGAGGTGCTGGCCGGGCGGCCGGACTTCTCCCCGGCGGACGTCGGCCGGACCCTCGCCACCGGCCGGACCCTCTTCGAACACCGCGCGGCCGTCGTCGCCGGCGAACCCGCCGAGTATCTGGCCGCCCTCGACGCCCTCGCCCGGGGCGCCGAAGCCCCCGGCCTGGTCACCGGTGGTACGGCCGACGCCGGGACGACCGCGTACCTCTTCTCCGGACACGGCACCGCCCGGGCCGGAATGGGCCGCGCGCTGCACGGCGCGTTCCCCGTCTTCGCCGCCGCCCTCGACGCCGTACTGGCCGAACTCGACGCCGACACCGCGCCGCCCGTACGGGAACTCCTGCTCGCCGACGGACCGGGCGACCCGGGCACACCCCCGCCGAGCCGGTACGCCCTGCCCGCCCTCTTCGCCTTCCAGACCGCCCTCTACCGGCTCCTGGAGACCACCGGCCCCGAGCCCGAGGCCGTCGTCGGCCACTCCGTCGGATCCTTCGCCGCCGCCCACGCGGCCGGAGTGCTCTCCCTGCGGGACGCCACCGGCCTCGCCGCCGCCTACGGCGCACTCGTCGACACCGCCGCAGTAGACGGTGCGATGGCCGTCGTCGGCGCCGGGGAGCGGGAGATCGGCCTCACCCTCGCCGACCACCCCGGCGATCTGGCCCTCGCCTCCGTCGACGGACCCGACCGGGTGGTGGTCTCCGGCACCGCCGACGTCGTGGAGTTCGTCACCGCGGGCTGGGCCGCCCAGGGCCACGAGATCCGGACCCTCCCCGTCGGGCAGGCGTTCCACTCGCCCCTGCACGACGACATCGCCGGCCGGTTCCACGCCCTCGCCGCCGAACTGACCTTCCACACCCCCCGGATCCCGGTCCACTCCGCCGTCACCGGCCTCCCCGCCACCGGCCGGGACCTCGGCTCGGCCGACTTCTGGACCCGGCAGATCCACGGCACCGTACGGCTCCACGACACCATCGGGAAGCTCCGGGCCGACGGCGTCACCGGCGTACTGGAGATCGGCCCCGACGGCAGCCACAGCGCCGCACTCGACCGGGCCTTCGACGACGGCCCCGCCGTCGCGATCCCCCTGCTCACCGGAGCCGGACCCGATGCCCGCGACCTCGTCACGGCGCTCGCCCGGGCCCAGGTCCTCGGCCTCGGCGGCGACCCGGCCGCCCTGACCCCCGGCACCGGACGGACCGAACTGCCCACCTACGCCTTCCAGCGCAGGCGCTACTGGCTCACCGCGGGCGGCGGAGCCACCGGCGGGACGGCCGGCCGCTCGGCCCATCCGCTGATCACCTCGGCCGTCGATCTCGCGGGCCGCGACGCCACCGTACTGACCAGCCGGCTCTCCCTCACCGGCCAGCCCTGGCTGGCCGACCACGAGGTCGGCGGCACCGTACTCCTCCCGGCCACCGCCTTCCTCGAACTCGCCCTCGCCGCCGGACGGCTGACCGGCGCCGAACTCCTCGTCGACCTCACCCTCGAAGCACCCCTCGCCCTGGCCGGATCCGACCAGGCCCGCCTCCAGATCGAGGTCGAGGCCCCCGGCGCCGACGGCCGGCGCGCCTTCACCGTCCACTCCCGGCCCGAAGGCACGAGCGCCGACGATGAACCCGGACCCTGGGTCCGCCACGCCACCGGAGTCCTCGGCCCCGCCGCGTCCGGCACCCCCGAAGGTCTTGGGGAGTGGCCGCCCGCCGACACCACCGCCGTACCGCTCACCGACGCCTACCCCCGGCTGGCCGACGGCGGCTACGGCTACGGGCCCGTCTTCCGGGGCCTGCGCGCCCTCTGGCGGCGGCCGGACGGCACCCTCTTCGCCGAGATCGGCACCGACGGCGAGGACCAGGGCGGCGCCGACCGGTACGGACTCCACCCCGCCCTGCTGGATGCCGCGCTCCACCCGCTGGTCCTGGCCGGACTCGACGCCGTCGGCGAGGACCGGATCGCCCTCCCGTTCAGCTGGGCCGGGGCCCGGATCCACGCCGTCGGCGCCACCGCCCTCCGGGTCCGGCTCACCCCGAAGCAGGGCGGCGGCTTCGCCGTCCTGGCCGCCGACGCCACCGGGGAACCCGTCGCCACCGTCGACACCCTCACCCTCCGCCCGGTCGAACGGGCCAAGCTCGGCGCCGCCCGCGCCGACCGGGGCGCCGCCCTCCTCCGGCTGGAGTGGCAGCCCGTCGAGCGGCCCGTCGAGGCGCCGGAGACCACCGGCCCCGCCTGGACCGAGATCACCGACGGCGACGACCTCGCCGCTGTCGCCGCCGGAACCGGCGTCCTGCGGGTGACCTGCCGCGCGGACGGCGACCCGTACGACATCGAAACGGCCCACGCCACCGCCGGACGCACCCTGGACCTGCTGCGCCGGTTCGTCTCCGACCCCCGGCTCTCCGACACCCGGCTGCTGCTGGTCACCCGGGGCGCCGTCGCCGCCGGAACCGGCGACGACATCACCGATCTGGCCGCCGCCACGGTCTGGGGCATGGCCAGGACCGCCCAGTCCGAACACCCCGGCCGGATCACCGTCGTCGACCTCGACCCGGCGACCACCGCGGACGACCCGCTCGCGGCGGCCGTCGCCACCGGGGAACCCCAGCTCGCCGTCCGTGACGGCGCCCTGCTCGTCCCCCGGCTGGTCAGGACCGAGGACGACGGCCGCGACGAAGGGCCCGCCTGGGACCCGGACGGTACGGTACTGATCACCGGCGGCACCGGAGGGCTCGGCGCCCTCTTCGCCCGGCACCTCGTCACCCGGTACGGCGTCCGGCGGCTGCTGCTCTGCAGCAGGCGCGGCGAGGACGCGGCCGGCGCCCGGGAACTCGCGGCCGAACTCACCGGCCTCGGCGCCCGGGTCCGGATCGAGGCCCGGGACGTCGCCGACCGGGCCGAAGTCGCCGCCCTGCTGGCCGAAATCCCCGACGAGCATCCGCTGACGGCCGTCGTCCACACCGCGGGCGTACTCGCCGACGCGACCCTGACCGCCCTCACCGGCGAACAGCTCACCCGCGTCCTGCGGCCCAAGGCCGACGCCGCCTGGCATCTGCACGACCTCACCCGGGACGGCAAGCTCGCCGCGTTCGTCCTCTTCTCCTCCGTCTCCGGCCTCATCGGCACCCCCGGCCAGGCCAACTACGCGGCGGCCAACACCTATCTCGACGCACTCGCCGCCCACCGCGCCGCGACCGGACTCGCCGCCACCTCGCAGGCATGGGGCCTCTGGGACGGCACCCACGGCCTCGGCGGCACCCTCGGCCGGGCCGACCTCGCCCGCTGGGCCGGGGCCGGAATCACCCCCATCACCCCCGAACAGGGGCTCGCCCTCTTCGACGCGGCGCTCACCACCGGCGACGCCCTGACCGTACCGACGGCCCTGAACACCACGGCCCGTACCGGCGACCCCGCCGCCCAGCCCGCGCCACTGCGCGGACTGGTCCGGGTCCGCGCGCCCCGGGCCGCCCGGGCCACGAGCGCCGCCGGCCGCACTGCCGACAGCTGGGCGGGCCGGATGGCGGCACTCCCGCCGGGCAAGCGCCGCGGCGCCCTGCTCGACGTCGTCCGAACCCACATCGCGGAGGTGATGGGCTATCCCGACCCCCAGGCCGTCGAATCCGGCCGGGCCTTCCAGGAACTGGGCTTCGACTCGCTCACCGCGGTCGAACTGCGCAACCGGCTCAACGCCGTGACCGGACTCGTGCTGCCCAGCACCGTCGCCTTCGACCATCCGTCGGCCGACGCGCTGGCCGGATACCTCGACGGCGAGATCTCCACCGGGGAACCGGAGCCCGCGCCCGCCGCCCCCGACCCCGCCTTCGACGGGCTGGCGGACCGCATCCGGTCGATCGCCTCGGACGCCGACGCCTGGAGCACCGTCTCCGCCCGGCTGCGGGAGCTGCTGGAACTCGCCGGCGGCGGCGCCCGCCGAGGACTCGACACGGCCAGCGACGGCGAACTCTTCGCCCTCGTCGACGGCGCCGAGTGAACGGCGGCGCGATCTTGACGACACGGCCCGGACCCCGACTGACGCATCTGACCGGTCTTCGCGAACTTCCCCAACTTCCCGGCCTTTCTGGAGCGGTGGTTTCACGTGGCTGACGAGAACGAACTCCGTACGTATCTGAAGCGGGCCATCGCGGACGCGCGCGATGCCCGGGCACGGCTGAAGGAGGTGGAGGAGCGGGCCCGGGAACCCCTGGCGATCGTCGGCGCCTCCTGCCGCTATCCAGGCGGGGTCGAATCCCCGGCCGGGCTGTGGCGGCTGGTGGACGACGGCGTCGACGCGGTCTCCGAGTTCCCCACCGACCGGGACTGGCCCGAGGACCTCTTCGACCCGGACCCCGAGCGGGTCGGCCACTCCTACGTCCGCGACGGCGGATTCATCGACGACATCGCCGGATTCGACCCCGCGTTCTTCGGGATGTCCCCCCGGGACGCGCTCGCCGCCGACCCGCAGCAGCGGCTGCTCCTCGAAACCACCTGGGAGGCGATGGAGAGCGCCGGGATCGTCCCCGCCACCCTCCGCGGCACCAGGACCGGGATGTACGTGGGCCAGATGTACCACGACTACGGGGCCCGGCCGCGCCTCCCCAAACAGGACTTCGAGGCATACCTCGTCAGCGGCAGCATGGGCAGTATGGGCACCGGACGGGTCTCGTACACCTTCGGATTCGAGGGCCCCGCCGTCGCGCTCGACACCGCCTGCTCGTCGTCGCTGGTCACCCTGCACCTGGCGGCCCAGGCGCTGCGGCGCGGCGAATGCGACCTGGCCTTCGCGGGCGGTGTGACGATCCTGTCGACGCCCGTCTCCTTCCTGGAGTTCTCCCGGCAGGGGGCCCTGTCGCCCGACGGCCGGTGCAAGTCCTTCGCCGCCGCCGCCGACGGCACCGCCTGGGCCGAAGGGGTCGGACTGCTGCTCCTGGAGCGGCTGTCGGACGCCCGGCGCAACGGCCACCGGGTGCTCGCCGTACTGCGCGGCTCGGCGGTCAACCAGGACGGCGCCTCCAACGGGCTGACCGCTCCCAACGGCCCGGCGCAGGAGCGGGTGATCCGGCAGGCGCTGGCGGACGCGGACCTCACCGGCGCCGATGTCGACGTGGTCGAGGCGCACGGCACCGGGACCCGGCTCGGGGACCCGATCGAGGCCCGCGCCCTGCTCGCCACCTACGGCCGCGACCGGCCCGCCGACCGGCCCCTCCTCCTCGGATCGATGAAGTCCAACATCGGACACGCCCAGGCGGCGGCCGGGGTCGGCGGCGTCATCAAGATGATCGAGGCGATCCGCCATGGCCGGATACCGAGGACCCTGCACGTCGACGAACCGACCCCGCACGTCGACTGGTCCGCCGGGAACGTCGAACTCGTCACCGAGACCACCGACTGGCCCGACACCGGAGCACCGCGCCGGGCCGCCGTCTCCTCCTTCGGCCTCGGCGGCACCAACGCCCATGTCATCGTGGAACAAGCCCCGGACGAACCGGCGGAAACCGCCGGAACAGCCGCCCCCGAGGCGGGCCCGGAGGCCGATCCCGTCCCCGCCACCCTGCCCTGGACCCTGTCGGCGAAGACCCCGGAGGCGCTGCGCGGCCAGGCCGAGCGGCTGCTCGCCTTCGTCGAGGCCCACCCGGAGCACGGCATCGCGGACATCGCCTACTCGCTGGCGACCACCCGGGCCGTCCTCGACCACAGCGCCACCGTCGTCGGCGCCGACCACGACACGCTGACGGCCGGATTACGTGCCCTCGCCGCCGACCCCGACTCCGCCGCCGTCCATCTGACCCGCCGGGCCCGCTCGGGCCGTACCGCCTTCCTCTTCACCGGCCAGGGCTCGCAGCGCGCGGGCATGGGCCGTGACCTGTACCAGGCGTACCCGGTCTTCGCCCGCGCGCTGGACGAGATCTGCGCGGCCCTCGACCCGCTGCTCGACCGGCCGCTGAAGGACGTGCTGTTCGCCGACACCGGAACCCCCGAAGCGGCCCTGCTCGACCGGACCGCCTACGCCCAGCCCGCGTTGTTCGCGGTGGAAGTGGCGCTGTTCCGGCTGGTCACGTCCTGGGGCGTGGTCCCGGACCAGCTGCTGGGCCACTCCATCGGCGAGGTCGCCGCCGCCCATGCGGCGGGTGTACTCGACCTGCCCGACGCCTGCACCCTCGTCGCCACCCGCGGCAGGCTGATGCAGTCCGCCCGCGACGACGGCGCGATGGCCGCCATCCAGGGCGACGAGGCGGAAGTCCGCGAATCCCTGGCCGGATACGGCGACGCGGTGGCGATCGCCGCCGTCAACGGGCCCCGGTCCGTGGTGATCTCCGGCGACCGCGACATCGTGGAGAAGATCAGCGCCCTCTGGAAGGGCGAGGGCCGTAAGACCACCGCCCTCAAGGTCAGCCATGCCTTCCACTCGCCGCATATGGACGGCGTACTCGAAGAGTTCCGTACGGTGCTCCGTACCCTGACGTTCCGTCCGCCGACGCTGCCCGTCGTCTCCAATGTCACCGGAGAGCCCGCGACCGAGGACCAGCTCCGCTCCCCGGACTACTGGGTCCGGCACATCCGCGAAGCCGTCCGCTTCCACGACGGCATCCGCACCCTCACCGCCGAAGGCGTCACCGACTTCGTCGAACTCGGCCCCGACGCCGTCCTCACCGCACTCGCCGCCGCGGCCTCACCGGAGGAGCCGGGCGCCCTGATCCCCCTGCTCCGCAGGAACCGCCCCGGCGACCGGACCGCCGCCGCCGCGCTCGGCCGGCTCCACGCCCGCGGCGCCGTACCCGACTGGGACGCGATCCTGCCCACGGCCCGCCGGACCGACCTGCCCACCTACGCCTTCCGCCGCGACCGCTACTGGCTCACCGAGGAGAACGCCCCCTCCGACGCCACCGGACTCGGCCTGAACACCGCCGACCACCTCCTGCTCGGCGCCGCAGTCCACCTCGCCGACGAGGACACCGTCCTCTTCACCGGACGGATCTCCCTCCGCAGCCATCCCTGGCTCGCCGACCACGCGGTCCTCGGCACGGTCCTCGTCCCCGGCACCGCCCTCCTCGAACTCGCCGTCCGCGCCGGGGCCGAGGTCGGCTCCGACCGGGTCGAGGAACTGACCCTCGCCGCCCCCCTCGTCCTCCCCGAGAACGGCGGAATCCACCTCCAGGTCAAGACCGGACCCGCCGACGAACACGGCCGCCGCACCATCGCCGTCCACTCCCGGCCCGACACCGAGACCGCGCCCGACACCCCGTGGCACACCCACGCCACCGGCACCCTCACCACCGGCACGCCCGGCGGTACGCCCCCGGCGGCGGATCTCACCACCTGGCCCCCCGCCGACGGCACCGAGGCCGACCTCGACGGGCTCTACGACAGGCTGCACGACCGCGGCTACTCTTACGGCCCCGCCTTCCAGGGCCTGCGCCGGGTCTGGCGGACCGCCGACGCGATCCACGCCGAAGTCGCCCTGCCCGAAGACGCCCGCCCCGACGACACCGGATTCGCCCTGCACCCGGCGCTCCTCGACGCGGCGCTCCACCCACTGCTCCCCGGAGTGTTCGCCGACGACGGACCCGCCAGGCTGCCGTTCTCCTGGTCCGGTGTCACCGTGCACCGTACGGGCGCCACCGCGCTCCGGGTCCGGCTCGTCGTCACCGACCCCGACGGCGACTCCCCGAAGGCGGAGCTGACCCTCGCCGACGACACCGGCGCCCCGGTCGCCACCGTCGAGGCGCTCACCCTGCGGCCGCTCTCCAAGGACGCGCTCGCCGAATCCGACCCCGTACTGCGCTCCGGCCGGTTCCGGATCGAGTGGACCGCCTTCGAACCGGCGGCCCCCGGCACCACCGGAGCCGTACCGGGTACCGACGGCTGGGCCGTCCTCACGACCGGCGACCATCCCCTCGACGTACCCGGCGCCACGGCCCACCCCGGTCTCGACGCGCTGATCGGAGCCGTCGACGCCGGAGCCGACGTACCGCCGGTCGTCCTCCTCCCGCTGACGGGCCCCGCCGACGCCGGATCCGGCACCCCCGGCGCCGCCCGTGCCGTACTCCACGACACGCTGGGTACGGTGCGGACCTGGCTCGGTGACGAGCGGTTCGCCGCCGCGCGGCTGATCGTCGTCACCTCCGGCGCCGTCGCGGTCGGCGCCGAGGACGTCACCGACCTGGCCCGGGCGGGCGTCTGGGGCCTGCTCCGCTCGGCCTCCACCGAACACCCCGACCGGTTCGCCCTGGTCGACGCCGACACCGTCGCCGCCGAGACCCTGCCCGCCGTGGCCGCCGCCGTCGCCGCGAACGAACCCCAGCTCGCCGTCCGGGCGGGCCGGGTACTCGTACCCCGGCTGGCCAGGCCCGTGCCCGGCCCCGACGACCAGGAGACGGCCGCGCCCCGCTGGGACACCGGTACCGTCCTCGTCACCGGCGCGACCGGCGCGCTCGGCACCGTACTCACCCGGCATCTCGTCACCCGGCACGGCGCCCGCGATCTGCTGCTCCTCAGCCGGCGCGGCGAGTCGGCGCCCGGCGCCGCCGAACTGACCGCGGAACTCACCGGCCTCGGCGCCCGCGTCACCATCGCCGCCTGCGACATCGCCGACCGCGAGGCACTGGCCGCCGTACTCGCCGATGTGCCGGAGGACCGGCCGCTGACGGCGGTCGTCCACACGGCGGGCGTCGTCGCCGACGGAGTCGTCACCGCCCTCACCCCCGAACAACTCGACCGGGTCGTCACCGCCAAGATCGACGCGGCGTGGAATCTGCACGAACTCACCCGGGACACCGAACTCTCGGCCTTCGTGCTCTACTCCTCCCTCGCCGGACTCTTCGGCACCGCGGGCCAGGCCAACTACGCGGCGGGCAACACCTTCCTCGACGCCCTCGCCGCCCACCGCAGGGCCGAAGGGCTCCCCGGCCTCTCCCTCGCCTGGGGACTCTGGGCCGAGACCAGCGCCATCACCGGCGAACTCGACGCCGTCGATCTGCGCAGGCTGGCCAGGATCGGACTGCGCCCCCTCTCCTCCGACCACGCCATGACCCTCTTCGACGCGGCACACGACACCGGGGAAGCCGTTCTCGCCCTCACCCGGTTCGACGCCGGGGCGCTGCGCGGCGGCGCCGAACCGCCGACTCTGCTGAAGGGCCTGGTCCGCAAGCCCGCCCGGCGCGCCGCCGAGGACGGACCCGCGGGCCCGTCCCTCGCCGAACGGCTCGCCGGACTCGGGCCCGACGCGCGCCGCAAGACCCTCACCGACCTGGTCAGGGCCAGGATCGCCGCCGTACTCGGCCATGCCGACCCGCTGGCCGTGGAACCCGGCACCCCGCTCCAGGAGCTGGGCTTCGACTCGCTGACCGCCGTCGAACTCCGCAACCAGCTGGCCGGTGTCACCGGCCTGCCGCTGCCCAGCACGGTCGCCTTCGACCATCCGTCGGCCGACGCTCTGGCCCGCCATCTCGACGGCGAGCTGGGCATCCCCGACGCCCCGGCCGCACCAGCGCCGGCCGTCGCCCCGGTACTCGCCGGGCTCGACCGGCTGGAGGAACTGATCCGGTCCTCCGCCGGTGACCCGGAGGCCCAGGGCCTGATCGCCGCCCGCCTCCAGGAGCTGCTCCAGCTCGGCACCGGGGAAGCCCCGGGCCGCGATCTCGAATCGGCCAGCGACGAGGAGCTGTTCGCCCTGGTCGACGGCGCGGAATAGGAGACGGCGCGATGGCGGTGCCCGGGCGTCGAACGACGTGTGTCCCCCTGATATCGAGCCTTTCCGGTCTTTCTGGAGCGGTGGTGTGACATGGCTGACGAGAACGAACTCCGTACGTATCTGAAGCGGGCCATCGCGGACGCGCGCGATGCCCGGGCACGGCTGAAGGAGGTGGAGGAGCGGGCC
>NZ_JBFADP010000104.1:0-11530 GCF_040641415.1 Streptomyces sp. NPDC020875
GCAGGGAGAACGCGCGGAGATCGTGAGGAACGAGCGATCGAGCACGATCGACCGATGAAAACCGCTGAAGCGCCCCGGAGGCGAACCGAGCCACAGAAAAAAGCGGCCCCGCCCCCGTTCACGTAAATCCGAGCGTCAGACGTAACGCTCCAGGATCGAGGACTCCGCCAGCCGCGAAAGCCCCTCCCGGACGCTCCGCGCCCGCGCCTCGCCGACGCCGTCGACGGTCTGGAGGTCGTCGACACTGGCCGCGAGCAGCTTCTGCAGCCCGCCGAAGTGCTCCACCAGCCGCTCGATGATCGCCCCGGGCAGTCTCGGCACCTTCGCGAGCAGCCGGTATCCGCGCGGCGATACCGCGGAGTCCAGGGTCTCGGGCGAGCCGCTGTAGCCGAGGGCCCGCGCCACATTGGCCAGCTCCAGCAGCTCGGGATGGCTGAGCGCGTCGAGTTCGGCCAGCGCGTCCTCGACCGTACGGGGCCGCTGCCCGCCCTTCGACGCCATGGCCCTGGGGGACGTGGCCTCGGGGACGTAGTCCCGGACCACCAGCTCCCGCTCGGGCTCGACGCCCGCGATCAGCTCGTCCAGCTGGAGGGTGAGCAGCCGCCCGTCGGTGCCCAGCTCGACCACGTACTCCGCGATCTCGGTGGCGATCCGGCGGACCATCTCCAGCCGCTGCGCCACGGCCGTGACGTCCCGGACGGTGACCAGGTCCTCGATCTCCAGCGCCGACAGGGTGCCCGCGACCTCGTCGAGGCGGAGCTTGTACCGCTCCAGGGTCGCCAGCGCCTGGTTCGCCCGGGACAGGATCGCCGCCGACTCCTCCAGTACGCGCCGCTCGCCGTCGACGTACAACGCGATCAGCCGCATCGACTGGGAGACCGAGACGACGGGGAAGCCGCACTGCTTGGAGACCCGGTCGGCGGTACGGTGCCGGGTGCCGGTCTCCTCCGTGGGGATCGAGGCGTCCGGGACGAGCTGCACCCCGGCGCGGAGGATCTTGGTGATGTCCTTGTCGAGGATGAGCGCGCCGTCCAGCTTGCACAGCTCGCGCAGCCGGGTCGCGGTGAACTCCACGTCCAGGACGAAGCCGCCGGTACACATCGAGTCGACCGTCTTGTCCATGCCGAGGACGATCAGTCCGCCGGTGTTGCCCCGGAGGATGCGCTCCAGGCCGTCGCGGAGACCGGTACCGGGCGCGACGGAGCTGAGGGCGGCGCGGATCTGCCCTTCGGTGCCGGAGCCCGCGCCGGACTTTCCGGGTGCTGCTGCCCGGTCGTTGGCTGCCACTGCACTCCTCCGGCTCGTACGGATGGGCGAGACCAGGGCAAAGTCTACCGGCGTGCCTCCGCGCCCCGTGGGCTGTCCGCGCCCTCTGTGCGCCGGGGGCCGTCACACCCCCCGCCGAAAGCTCCACGACGGCCGCTCAACGGCCCGGGGCACGCGTCCGGCGAACCGCCCGAAGCCCCGCCCGGCGCCCCGCCCGGCGCCCCGCCCGTGGGCCGTCCGTCCGTGGCCCGGCCATCGTGTTCCCGCCGGTCACCGGGGCCGCCCCGGTCCCGGCACCGGGGCGGCGTGTCCCCGGGTCACCAGGGCGCGTTCTCCGGCCCGCCGCCCGTACCGCCGCTCGCTCCGCCGCCCTTCGGCGCGTCGCTCCGGCGGCGCCCGCGCGGCAGGACCCGCAGCGCGTCCCCCATGTTCGCCACCTCGGTCACCGTCATGCCCGCGGGCACCTTGCCGGGGTCGGTGGGGACCAGGGCGTGGGTGAAACCGAGCCGGTGCGCCTCGGCGAGCCGGCGCTGCACCCCCGTCACCCGGCGGACCTCACCCGCCAGGCCGACCTCACCGATCGCCACCAGGTTCTTCGGCAGCGGGGTGTCGCTCGCGGCCGACGCGAGCGCCAGGGCGACCGCCAGATCGGCGGCGGGCTCGGAGAGCCGTACCCCGCCGACCGTGGCGCTGTAGATGTCCCGCTTCCCCAGGGCGCTGATCCGGCCGCGCTGTTCCAGTACGGCCAGCATCATCGAGACCCGGGAGGTCTCCAGACCGGACGTGGTCCGCCGGGGCGAGGGGATCTGCGAGTCCACGGTGAGCGCCTGCACCTCGGCCACCAGCGGGCGGCGGCCCTCCAGAGTGACCGTCAGACAGGTCCCGGGCACCGGCTCGTCACGGCGGGTCAGAAACAGTCCGGAGGGGTCGGCGAGACCGGTGATGCCCTCGTCGTGCAGTTCGAAGCAGCCGACCTCGTCCGTCGCCCCGTAACGGTTCTTGACGCCCCGTACCAGCCGCAGCCGGGCGTGCCGGTCGCCCTCGAAGTGGAGCACCACGTCGACCAGGTGCTCCAGCAGCCGGGGACCGGCGATCGCGCCGTCCTTGGTGACATGGCCGACCAGGAGGGTCGACATGCCCCGTTCCTTCGAGGCCCGGATCAGGGCGCCCGCGACCTCCCGGACCTGCGCCATCCCGCCCGGCGCGCCCTCGATCTCGGGCGAGGCGACCGTCTGTACGGAGTCGAGGATCAGCAGCGACGGCTTCACCTCGTCCAGATGGCCGAGGACGGCGGAGAGATCGGTCTCGGCGGCGAGATAGAGATGCTCGCTCAGCGCGTGGATCCGGTCGGCGCGCAGCCGGACCTGGCTCGCGGACTCCTCACCCGTCACATAGAGCGTCCGGTGCTCCGGGTCCGCCGCCTTGGCCGCGACATCCAGCAGCAGGGTCGACTTGCCGACCCCGGGCTCACCCGCGAGCAGCACCACGGCCCCGGGCACGAGACCGCCGCCCAGCACCCGGTCCAGCTCCGCCACTCCGGTCGTACGGGCGGTCGCCTGCCGCCCGTCCACTTGGGCGATCGGCAGCGCGGGGCTGGAGACCCGTCCGGCGGCGGTGGTCCGTACGGCGGGCGCGCCGTACTCCTCGACCGTGCCCCACGCCTGGCATTCGGGGCAGCGGCCGAGCCACTTCACGGTCGTCCAGCCGCATTCGGTACAGCGGTAGGACGGACGGTCCTTCGCGGACTTGGTACGGGCAGCCATGGGGAAACCGTAGCCCCCGCCACCGACAACCGGCCCCGCCGTCTCCCGCGCCCGCGCCCCGCCGCCCCGCCCGGCGGCTCCGGCGCGTGCCCGACCGGCTCACTCGGGGCCGGGGCGCGAACGGCTCCGAAGCGGCTCAATTGGGGGCGGATCGAAAGATTGGTGTCCCCTTTTGAGCGAACTACTCACCCGTAAGAATGAAAAGCGGGAAAGTGGCGAGAAGGGCATGCTTCGGGTGCCTACGGTCGCCGGGTGACGAGCAGCAGCCGGCCGGAGCCGACCTCCCGCACCCCGCACCCCGCCGTCCCGCACCGGCCGCGCCGCCACGACCCCCACCCACCAGGCGCTTCCGCCGGTGCGGTCCGCCACGGCCAGCCCGCCCCCGCCGGGCCCCGGCCGGCCCCCGGCGCCGACGCCCCCGTCCGGGGCGCGGGCGCGGCGGAGCCGTACCCACCGGCAGGCCCGGACCAGGGTCCCGCCGCGCCGTCCGGGCCGGAAGCGGCCCCCGTGCCGAAAACGGCCCCCGGCCGCCCGGCGGGCCGGGTCCTCCGAACCTCCGGCGCGGACGCCCCGGAAGCGGCCCCCGCGCCGAACTCCGGTCCCGGACGGCCGGAGCGGCACGAGCGGCGGCACGAGCGGTACGAGCCGTATCTCGACGGCCTGTTCACCTACTGCCTCTCCGTGCTCTGCGACCACGACGCCGCCACCGCCGCCCTCGGCGACGTCCTGGCCGTCGCGGAGCGCCACCACGGCCGCGCCCCCGTCGAGCACACGACCGCGCGCCCCGCCGCCGGACCGGGCCGCCGGGCCTGGCTCTACGCGCTCGCCCGCTGGACCTGCCGCCGCCGCCTCGTCGAACAGCGGCGTACCCGCCCCGGCGCGCACACCGGCCGCCGCCGCCCGGCGCACGCCCCCACGCCTCCGCCGGTGCGCGCGCATCCGCCCGTACGCCCCCCGCGACCCGCCCCACCCGGCACGCCGCGGTCCGCCGCCGACGACCGAGGCGACCAGTTGGCGCTGCTCGCCTGGCCGGAAGCCGCCGGAACCACCCCCGAACAGCGTGAGGCCCTGGAACTCTCCGTCCGCCACGGCCTGGCCACCCAGGACATCGCCGCAGTCCTCTCCCTCGACCCCGCCCACGCCCGCGACCTGCTCGCCACCGCCGTCTGCGAACTCGAACGCACCCGGGCCGCCCTCGCCGTCGTCGGCCGGGGCGACTGCCCCGCCGTCGCCCGGCTCGGCGCCGACGGCCGGGTCCTGATCTCCGCCGCCCTCCGCACCGAACTCGTCCGCCATGTCGACGACTGCCCCCGCTGCCGGGCCGCCGCCGAACGCGTCGAAGCCCTCGGCCCCTGGCCGGGATCCGCCCCGGCCCCGGCGGGCCTGCCGCTGGTCCGGTGCGAGCGCCCGGCCGCGTACGCCGCGATGAGCGCCGCGCGCGCCGGGCGCACCCGGGCCGGTACGCCCCGCTTCGGGCCCGGCGGCTTCCCCCTCGACCCCAAGGACCACGCGGCCCGCCGCGAACGGCTGCGGGCCCGTGCCGTCACCACCACGGTCGTCGCCACCGTCCTCGCGGCGCCCGTCCTCGCCCTTTGGGCGGCCTACCGGGGCGCCCCCGCCACCGGCGAGTCCGGCGCCGGACCCGCCGTCACCACCGAGGACCCCGGGAACGGCGCCGACACCGGTACGGAACACCCGGGGGACCGGCACGACCCCTACGACCGGTACGAACACACCGGCAGCGCCGCCCCCACCGGCTCCGCCGGACGCCCCGGGGTCACCGTCGAGGTGGTGAGTACCGGTACCGCCCCCCGGACCCGGCCCGGCGCGCCCGCCCCGGGCAGGCTCGGCGTCACCGCCAGGGCGTACGGCGACACGACCCGGCTGACGCTCACCGCGTCCGGCGGCGCCCCCGTCGACTGGACGGTCAGGACCGGAGCCCGCTGGCTGCTGCCGAACCGGGCGGCGGGCACCCTCCGCCCCGGCCAGTCCGTCACCGTCCTGGTCACCGTCGACCGGGACCGCGAACCGGCCGGCCCGTGGCGCGCGTATCTGCGGATCGACCCGGCCGGAGCCGTACTGAGGATCGAGGGCGGCGGCCGTACGCCACCACTGCCGACCCGCCCGCCCCGTCCGACCGGCTCGCCGACCCCGTCGCCGACGCCGACGCCGACACCGACCCCCACCCCGTCACCGACACCGAGCCCCACCCCGACCGAGCCCACGCCGACCCCGTCGCCGACGCCGACCCCCACGGACCCGGACCCCTCACCGACACCCTCGGGCGACGACGGCACAGAGCCGTCGCCCGGCCCCTGAAACCAGGAACCGACAGGTCAGGCGGGGTCCGCCGGATGCGGCGCCAGCAGCGGCAGCTGCGAAGCCAGCCGCTGCTCGCAGAGGACGACCAGCGCGTCGTACGCCTCCTTGCCCATCAGCTCCGTCAGCTCGGCCCGGTACGACACGTACACCGGCTCGCCCGCGCCGTGCGCCGACCGCGCCGACGTACACCACCAGTGCAGATCGTGACCGCCGGGACCCCAGCCCCGCCGGTCGTACTCGCCGATCGAGATCTGCAGCACCTTGGTGTCGTCGGGCCGCTCGATCCAGTCGTACGACCGCCGCACCGGCAGCTGCCAGCAGACATCCGGCTTGGTCTCCAGCGGCTCCCGCCCCTCCTTCAGGGCCAGGATGTGCAGCGCACAGCCCGCGCCCCCGGCGAACCCGGGCCGGTTCTGGAACACACACGACCCCTTCCACCTGCGGGTCTGCCGCGCGCCGTCGTCCTCGTCGACCTCGACCCAGCCGGTGTCCGTCCCCACGTCGTGGAACTGCCACATCTCCGGCGTGAGCCTGGCCACATGCCCCGCGACCCGTTCCTCGTCCTCCTCGTCGGAGAAATGCGCGCCCAGGGTGCAGCAGCCGTCGGCGGCGCGACCGGCCTGAATGCCCTGGCAGCCGCTGCCGAAGACACAGCTCCAGCGCGAGGTCAGCCAGGTCAGATCACAACGGAAGACCTGCTCGTCGTCCGAGGGGTCGGGAAACTCCACCCAGGCCCGCGGAAAGTCCACTCCGACCTCGTCGCGCGGGGTCGGGTCCGGGGCCGTGGAGCGCTCTGCTTTGCCCGGCTTCGCCTTTTTCGTCTTTGGCACAGGTCAAGGGTATGTCCGCAACCGCAGTAGCGTTCGTACTCATGAGACTCGGAGTCCTCGACGTCGGTTCGAACACAGTGCACCTGCTGGTGGTGGACGCCCACCCCGGCGCCCGCCCCCTGCCCGCCCATTCCCACAAGGCGGAACTGCGCCTCGCCGAGCTCCTCGAGGCGGACGGCGCGATCGGCGTCGCCGGGATAGAGCGCCTGATCGGCACCATCGGCCGGGCCATGGAAGCGGCCGAGGACCAGGGCTGCGAGGAAGTCATCGCCTTCGCCACCTCCGCCGTCCGCGAGGCCACCAACGCCGACCACGTCCTCGGCCGCGTCAAGGCGGAGACCGGGGTCGCCCTGGAGGTCGTCACCGGCGCGGAAGAGGCCCGCCTCACCTTCCTCGCCGCCCGCCGCTGGTTCGGCTGGTCCGCCGGAAAGCTGCTGGTACTCGACATCGGCGGCGGATCCCTGGAGATCGCGTACGGCATCGACGAGGAGCCCGACGCGGCCGTCTCCCTGCCCCTCGGCGCCGGCCGGCTCACCGCCGGAATGCTCCCCGGCGACCCGCCGGACGCCGAAGCCGTACGGGCCCTGCGCCGCCACGCCCGGGCCGAGATCGCCCGTACGGTCGGCGAATTCAGCCGCTTCGGACGCCCCGACCACATCGTCGCCACGTCCAAGACCTTCAAGCAGCTCGCCCGGATCGCGGGCGCCGCCCGGGACGCCGAGGGCCTCTACGTCCAGCGGGAACTCAGCCACAAGGACCTCCAGGACTGGGTCCCCAAACTGGCCGCGATGACGGCGGCCGAGCGCGCCGACCTCCCCGGCGTCTCCACCGGCCGCGCCCGCCAGCTCCTCGCCGGAGCCCTGGTCGCGGAGGGCGCCATGGACCTCTTCGGCGCCCAGGAAGTCGAGATCTGCCCCTGGGCCCTCCGCGAGGGCGTCATCCTCCGCCGCCTCGACCACCTCCCGTCCCCGACGGCCCGCTGACGGGGCCCACCCCACCGCGGACCACGCGGGGGTGGCCCGGCCGCCCCCGCCCCCGCGCCCCGTACCCTGTCCCCGTGGAAGATTCCGCGCCACAGGCAGAGACCAGCACCCGCACCGCACCCCCCGGCGGGCCGCGCCCCACCCCCAAAGTGCTGCTCTCCACCGCCTCCGTCTACCCGGAGTCCACCGCCACCGCCTTCGAGATCGCCGCCCGGCTGGGCTACGACGGCGTCGAGGTGATGGTCTGGACGGACCCCGTCAGCCAGGACGTCGACGCGCTCCGCGGACTCTCCGACTACCACTCCGTACCGATCCACGCGGTGCACGCCCCCTGCCTGCTGATCACCCAGCGGGTCTGGTCCACCGACCCGTGGGTCAAGCTGGACAGGGCCCGGTCCGCCGCCGAACGACTGGGCGCCTCGACGGTCGTCGTCCACCCGCCGTTCCGCTGGCAGCGGCAGTACGCCCGCGACTTCGTGACGGGCATCTGGCGGATGGCCGACGAGACCGACGTCCGGTTCGCCGTCGAGAACATGTACCCGTGGCGGTACCGCGACCGCGAGATGCTCGCCTACGCCCCCGAATGGGACGTCACCAAAGACGACTACCGCCACTTCACCGTCGACCTGTCCCATACGGCCACCGCCCGCACCGACGCCCTGGCGATGGTGGACCGCATGGGCGACCGCCTGGGCCACGTCCACCTGGCCGACGGCAAGGGCTCCGCCAAGGACGAACACCTCGTCCCCGGCCGCGGCGACCAGCCCTGCGCCGAACTCCTCCACCGCCTGGCCGCCACCGGCTTCGACGGCCATGTGGTGATCGAGGTCAACACCCGCCGCGCCATGTCCTCCGCGGAACGCGAAACCGACTTGGCGGAGGCCCTCGCCTTCACCCGCCTCCATCTGACCCCCTCCCTCTAGGGCCCCGCCCCTGACGGGGAGCCCCCCAGCGCCTTGGCCCTCCGGGGAGGCCCCGCCACTACCGGGCCACGCGGCGCCCTGTGGCTTGTCGCGCGGTTCCGCCCCCTGTGCCTTCGGCTATGGGGGGACCCCCAGCGCCTTGGCCCTCCGGGTTGCCGCCTTACTACCCGGGTCTCGCCCGGCGTCCTGGTGTTGTCGGCGGTCTGCACCACCGTCGTGGCTGGTCGCGCAGTTCCCCGCGCCCCTAAATGCTCTCCCCAGCACCGGACGACGAGAGGGGAACCCACTCCCTGGAAGAGGGGCCCTGCCCCTGGGGCGGGGCCCTTTCGGAGGGCGGCAACAGGAGCAACCAGGGGCGCGGGGAACTGCGCGACCAGCCAGCCACCGGGCAGCGGGTGGACCGACAACACCAGGTCGCACCCACCCCTCCCCCGGGACGGGCTCCAGCCCCGGGGGACATGTTCAGTCGGCGTGGTCGGGGGGTGCAGGGTCGCCCCCTGGGGGTCCCCCCAAAGGCAGCTTTGGGGGAGGACGGCGGAAAAGACCGGGTCTGCCTCTCAGGAAACCCCACTTCCGCCGTCCGTGAGGAGGTGAGCCCGGAGGCCACCGGCCCTCCCGTCTCTGGACAAGTGCGCCCGCATACCGCTGGAGCGACGGTCACATCTTCAACAGCCCCTTGGGGGTCCCCCCAAAGGCAGCTTTGGGGGAGCCTGAGGCGCGAACGGCCCCGCACGAGGCGGGGACCCCCACACCAGGCGCCCGGGGCGCGAGACGCAAGCGACCCCACCACCGCGAGGAACCCCGGCAGGCGCCTGAGGCACCAGGAACCCCACAGCGGGAGGCGCCCCCGCCCCCCGATTCCGGATCGCGGACGGAATGTCCAGATCTTGGAGCCCCCGGCGTACCCTTGTGGCCTATCGACCGACCTATCGAGGAGCGAGAGCGACGATGCCCGAGCTGAGGTCCCGCACAGTCACCCACGGCCGCAATATGGCGGGCGCCCGCGCCCTTATGCGCGCCTCGGGCGTAGCGAGCGCGGACATCGGCAAGCCCGTCATCGCCGTGGCGAACTCGTTCACCGAGTTCGTGCCCGGTCATACCCACCTCCAGCCGGTGGGCCGGATCGTCAGTGAGGCGATCAAGGCGGCGGGCGCGATCCCCCGTGAGTTCAACACGATCGCCGTCGACGACGGTATCGCCATGGGCCACGGCGGAATGCTGTATTCGCTGCCGTCCCGCGATCTGATCGCGGACAGTGTCGAGTACATGGTCGAGGCGCACTGCGCGGACGCCCTGATCTGCATCTCCAACTGCGACAAGATCACCCCGGGCATGCTCAACGCGGCGCTGCGTCTGAACATCCCCACGGTCTTCGTCTCCGGCGGCCCCATGGAGGCGGGCAAGGCGACGCTGGTCAACGGCACGGTCCGCAAGCTCGATCTGGTGAACGCGATCGTGGACGCGGTCGACGAGAGCATCTCCGACGAGGACATGCTGCGGATCGAGGAGAACGCCTGCCCGACCTGCGGTTCCTGTTCCGGCATGTTCACGGCCAACTCGATGAACTGTCTGACGGAGGCGATGGGCCTCTCGCTCCCCGGCAACGGTTCCGTTCTGGCGACGCACACGGCCCGCCGCGCGCTCTACGAGAACGCGGGCCGGACGGTGGTCGAGATCACCAAGCGTTACTACGAGAACGACGACGCGACCGTCCTGCCCCGGAATATCGCCACCCGCGCGGCGTTCGACAACGCCATGGCTCTGGACATCGCCATGGGCGGCTCGACCAACACGATCCTGCATCTGCTGGCGGCCGCGCAGGAGGCGGAGCTGGATTACGGCCTGGACGACATCGACGCCGTCTCGCGCCGGGTCCCGTGTCTGGCGAAGGTGGCGCCGAATGTCGCGCCCCAGGGCACGTACTACATGGAGGACGTCCACCGGGCGGGCGGTATCCCCGCGATCCTGGGGGAGCTGTACCGGGCGGGGCTGCTGGACGAGGACGTCCACACCGTCCACTCGTCGTCCGTGAAGCAGTGGCTCGACGCGTGGGACATCCGGGGCGGCTCGCCGTCTCCCGAGGCGGTCGAGCTGTGGCACGCGGCGCCGGGCTGTGTCCGTTCGGCGGAGGCGTTCTCGCAGTCGGAGCGGTGGGAGACGCTCGACACGGACGCCGCGAACGGCTGTATCCGTGACGCCGAGCACGCGTACAGCAAGGACGGCGGGCTGGCCGTGCTGAAGGGCAATCTCGCGGTCGACGGCTGTGTGGTGAAGACGGCGGGTGTCGACGAGTCGATCTGGACCTTCGAGGGCCCGGCCGTGGTCTGCGAGTCGCAGGACGAGGCGGTCGACAAGATCCTCCGCAAGGAGGTCAAGGAGGGCGATGTCGTCGTCATCCGGTACGAGGGTCCCAAGGGCGGCCCGGGGATGCAGGAGATGCTCTATCCGACGTCCTTCCTGAAGGGCCGGGGTCTGGGCAAGGCGTGTGCGCTGGTCACGGACGGTCGTTTCTCGGGTGGTACGTCGGGTCTGTCCATCGGCCATGCCTCTCCGGAGGCGGCGTCCGGCGGCACGATCGCCCTGGTGGAGGACGGCGACCGGATCCGGATCGACATCCCGGGCCGTTCGATCGAGCTGCTGGTGCCGGAGGAGGAGCTGACGGCCCGCCGTGAGGCGCTGGGCGGCCGGTACGCCCCGAAGGCGCGGGAGCGGAAGGTGTCGGCGGCGCTGCGTGCCTACGCGGCGATGGCGACGAGTGCGGACAAGGGCGCGGTCCGGGACGTTTCCCGACTGGGCTGACGCACGGAGTGCCCCGCTTCGTACGAAGCGGAGCGGTACGGAACGACACAGACGGCCGGGCCCGGCAACGGACCCGGCCGTCTCCCGTCCCGTCCTTCCCCGCCCCCGAGGGGCCCCGGTTTCACGGGAAACTTGTTGCGACGCCCCCCGCGCTCCGGGTCACCACGACCGCATGAACGGGACGACTGACGGTACGGCGGACGAGACGACGGCCGTCGCGGCGGCGATCGCGGCCGAGCTACGCCTCATGGACCCGCTGGTCCGCTCCTCCCGGGAGGAGGCCGCCCGGCTGCTCGACCCCGAGTTCACGGAGGTCGGCGCGTCGGGGCGGCACTGGACGTACGAGACCATGCTCGCCGGGCTCGCGGACCATCCGGGCAGTTCGGCGGACGGCCCCGGGTACGAGCCCTCGGGCTTCGCCGGAAGGCTGCTGGCGCCCGGGGTCGTCCATCTGACGTTCGAGACCCGGCTGGGCGACCGGCGGGCCCGCCGCAGCTCGATCTGGCGCGAGCACCCGGCGACCGCCACCGGTCCGGCGGTGTGGCGGATGTACTACCACCAGGTGACCCCGGTACCGCCCGGAATCGACTGACCCGGGCCCCGGGGCCCGGGTGCGGCGAAGGCGGGGGACGGCCCCCGCCCGG
>NZ_JBFADP010000105.1:0-11439 GCF_040641415.1 Streptomyces sp. NPDC020875
GCCCACTCCTTGAGGTTCATACACAGATCATAACGCACACTCAAACACGCACATGCACACTAGAGTTCACTCCCTGCCGAGCAGTTCACCACCCCGGCCCCTTCCGGGCGGCCATCGGCCGTTTCGGCGTCAGCGCAGGCCGGAGGCGTCGAACACGGCCCGTGCGGCATCGGTGTCGGCGTCCGCCATCCCGGCGCACAGTCCGTCGAGTTCCAGGGTTCCGGTCCGGAGCAGTCCGCTCTCCCGGGAGCGGCGCGCGCCCCGTTCCAACTCGTGCCGGATCAGCGGGTTCAGATAGAGCGTCAGGGGATCGACCTCGGCCCGGTGACCCTCGGCGTCCCGCAGTACGACGCGCTGGGCGATGCCGCCGCGCCGGGCGATCCGGGTGAGGAGATCCGTACGGACGCGGTGTTCGCGGACGAGCCCCCGGACCCGGAGCCAGTCGTGGCCGACGGTGACCCGGGGCGGGTAGAGCACGGCGAAGAGGAGGGCCGCGAGCCCGCACCACAGGGCGGAGCGGGGCGCGTCGAGGGTGCCGCCGCCGAGGTCGACGATATGCAGCAGGACCAGCAGGGCGAGGGCGCAGAAGGCGGCGGCCCACAGATCGTGGGTCCATCTCCGGTCCTCGGCGAGCACCTCCCCGCCGTCGTCGCCCGTGCCGGGACCGGCCGCCGCGCCCTCCCGGCGCTCTCCGTGCGGCCCGTGATCACCGTGGTTCTTCCGGTTCCCGTGTTCCCCGTGGTTCCCGTGTTCTCCCGGCCCACCGGCGCGGCGCTGAGATTCCATGGCCGGGAGCGTAGGCCCGGTGGGGGCCTCCGTCCGCCGTTCCGCCGGGTCGCTGACGACTTCCGTATGTCCGCGTCAATATCGCGTGAAGAGGGATGCGTCGGACGCCAGGGATATGACAAGAGGGCGCGCGCCGGGAAATGCCCGCCCCCACGCTGGGGGCGGCCCGGGTCACCGGGGTCGCTTCCGAAGGGGGATCACCTCGATGACCAGTAGTTCCACGGCGTACGGCGGCGCCGGAAAGGGGTCCGGGGAGCCCTGCCCGGCGATCGGCGGCCGGACCGGTTCGGCGGATCAACGGCCGGTACGGCCACCGGATCCGGTGGCTCCGGCGACCGTCGCCGCGCCGCCGCCGGGCCGGGGAACGCGGCCGGAACCGGACGGAGCGCCGGACTCCGTACCGGAACCCGGGTCTGAGCGAGGCGGTGGCGGAGGTGATGAACGAGGCGGCGACCGGGGCGAGCGGCACCGGCTGACCGCCGTCCAGGGGCTGGCCGCGCTCTCCCTCGACGCCATGGCGTCGGTGGCGTACGGGCCCGAGGCGATCGTGCTGGTCCTCGCGGCGGCCGGGGCCACCGGGCTCGGCTACACCCTGCCCGTGACACTGGCCATCGCCGCCCTGCTGGCGGTCCTGGTGGCGTCGTACCGGCAGGTGATCGCCGCGTTCCCGGACGGCGGCGGATCGTACGCGGTGGCCCGGCGCCATCTCGGCAGACGTACGTCCCTGACGGCGGCGGCGTCCCTCGTCCTCGACTACGTCCTGAACGTCGCCGTCTCCGTGACGGCCGGGGTCGCGGCCCTCACCTCCGCCTTCCCCGGCCTCCACGAACACCGGCTCGGGCTCTGCCTCGGCGTCCTGGTCCTGGTCACGGCGGTCAATCTGCGGGGCATCGTCGACTCGGCGAAGGCGTTCGTCGTCCCCACGGCGGTCTTCGTCGGCTCCGTCCTGACACTGATCGCGGTGGGCCTCTTCCGGGATGGGCCGGTCTCCACGGAGGCGGCGGCCGGACACGCCACCGTCCTCGGCGACGACGCCACCACCGTCGGCGCGCTGCTGCTGCTCAAGGCGTTCGCCTCCGGGTGCTCGGCACTGACCGGGGTGGAGGCGGTGGCCAACGCCGTACCGTCGTTCCGGGCGCCCGCCGCCCGCAACGCCCAGCGGACGGAGATCGCGCTCGGCGTGCTCCTCGGGGTGATGCTGATCGGGCTCTCCGTCCTCATCGGCCGGTTCCACCTCCAGCCGGTGGAAGGCGTGACGGTCCTCGCCCAGCTCGCGGACGCGTCACTCGGCCACGGCTGGGGCTTCTACGTCGTCCAGTTCGCCACCGTCGTCCTGCTGGCGCTGGCCGCGAACACGTCCTTCGGCGGGCTGCCCGTACTGATGTCGCTACTGGCCCGCGACAACTATCTGCCGCATGTCTTCCGGCTGAAGGCGGACCGCGAGGTGCACCGGTACGGGGTGGTGGCGCTGGCCGCCGTCGCCGCGCTGCTGCTGGCCTTCTCCGGCGGGGACACCAACACCCTCGTCCCGCTCTTCGCCATCGGCGTCTTCGTCGGCTTCACCATCTGCCAGACCGGGATGGTGGTCCGCTGGCGGGCCCTGCGGTCACCCGGCTGGGCGCGAAAGGCGGCACTCAACGGGCTCGGGGCGGCACTGACCGGGGTGAGCGCGGTGGTCGTGACGGCGACGAAGTTCACCGAGGGAGCCTGGCTGATCGTGCTGGCGCTGCCCGCGCTCGTCCTGCTCTTCGAACGGGTGCACCGGGCCTACGGGCGGATCGACGACCGGCTCGGCCTCGGCCGGGTCCCGGCGGCGCCCCACCGCGACCGGTCACTCGTCATCGTCCCCGTCTCCCACCTGTCCCGGCTCACCCGCGAGGCGCTCAACGCGGCGGTCTCCCTCGGCGACGAGGTACGGGCGGTGACCGTCACCCACCCCGGTACGGAGGACCGGGAGGCGGCAGGGGCGCTGCGGCGGGACTGGGAACGCTGGAACCCCGGGGTGGACCTGGTGGAGCTGCACTCCGAACACCGGACGATCGGGCGGCCGGTGGCCGAGTACGTACGGCGGGTCTACAAGTACCACCCGCAGACCCGGGTCACGGTCCTCATCCCGGAGCTGGAGCCGGAACGGCTGTGGCAGCGGCTGCTGCAGAACCAGCGGGGGGCGGTACTGGCGCACGCGGTGCGGCGGGACACGGAGGCGGTGATCTGCCGCCTGCGCTTCCGCGTGGGCGCCTCCCCTTGAGGGCCCCGCGCCCCTCGGCCCCGCCGCGCCGTGGGCCCGGTGGGCGGCCCTCACTCGTCATCGCCGGCCGCGCCGTCGTGGGCGACGGGGCCCCAGCGCCTCGGCCCTCCCGAGCCAGGCCCCGACAACCCGGCCCCGCCCGGCGACTTCCTGTGGTTCGCGGTCTGCGGACCGTGGCTGGCTGGTCGCGCAGTTCCGCCCCCTATGCCTTCGGCAATGGGGGGACCCCCAGCGCCTCGGCCCTCCCGAGCACCGTCCGCGCCGTCTGTCCTGCCGGGCCGGGGCACCCCTGGCGCCTGCGACCCGGTGGTGGGCTGGTCGCGCAGTTCCCCGCGCCCCTGGTTGCCCTCCTGACCGCCCTGCGAAGAGGCAGGCCCATCTCTCACCGGAGGCGGGCCCCCTTTTCAGCGGCAGTGCCGGGAAGAGCATTTAGGGGCGCGGGGAACTACGCGAACAGCCACGACGGTGGTGCAGACCGCGAACAACATTAGGCCGCCGGGCGGGACCCGGGGTTGTGGGCCTCACCCGGAGGGCCAAGGCGCTGGGGGTCCCCCCATCGCCGAAGGCATAGGGGGAGGAACTGCGCGACAAGCCACCCACCGGGCCGCAGGCGCGAGCAACATCAGGCCGCCGGGCGCGGCGGGCGCGGGTCTTGAGGAGGGGAACGTTTCGTCAGGGTGTCGCCTCCGCGGGGGCGCCGCCGCGTAAGAGCGCGGCGCCCAGCGGCGTCAGGGTGTGCAGCACCGCGTTGCCGTGGCGGAGTGTGAGGACCAGGCCCGCCTCCCGCAGGACCGCCGCGTGCTGGCTCGCGGAGGCGAGGGAGACGCCCGCCCTGCGGGCCAGCTCGCTCGTGGTGCAGCCGTACCGGATCGCCTGGAGTATCGCGGAGCGGGTATGGCCGACGAGCCGTCCGAGGGAGGGCGCCAGGGCTCCGGCGGTCTCGCCGAAGACGGGGTCGGGCGAATGGGCGACGGGATAGACGAGGACCGGCGGCAGACCGGCGTCCCGGAGCACGACGGGGGTGTCGCGGCAGAAGAAGGACGGCTGGAGCAGCAGCCCCCTGCCGTCGAGCCGGATCTCCCGGTCCACGGGATAGTCCGCTTCCAGTACGGGCGCGCGCCAGCGCAGCACGGGCGGCAGCGAGCAGAGGAGTTCGGCGGCTCCCCCGTCGAGCAGCGCCCGGCCGCGGACGGCGCGGTCGGCTTCGACTCTGGCTTGAATGTGTGCCCAGTACGGTTCCACCGCGGCCCGGTGGTAACTGCGGAGGGTGGTCAGCAGCCGGGACATCGGCGAGGAGAGCCCTTCGGCGAGCCCGGCGACCACGGGCGGGGTGGTAACCCCCGCCGTACCGGCGGGCAGGGCGGACTCGGGCACCTGTACGGGCTGCCCAGCAGGTCCCGCGGGTCCGGTCGGCGCCCCCGGTGCACGTGCGGCGGCACGGGCGGACGCACGTGATGCTGACGCGAGAGTCAGTTCGGAATGCAGCCGCACCGGCGGGGTCGCCTGTATCGCGGCGAGCCCCGATTCCAGGCCGCCGCCCGCTTCGGGCGGGGTCAGGAAGTCCGGAAAATAACCCCGTGGTGGTACCAGTGCCGCCAGCAGGCTTGTTTCACCATTCAACCGCGTCCGGGTTTCCGACCGCCATTCCCCGAACATCACCGCACGTCGGCGCTCCCGCAATCGATGAAAACTGAGAATGGTCTCCCACAGGACATCCGGCTTTGCCGCCATTCTCACTCTGGCCAGATCGTCGCCGGTGAAATGGATACGGAGCACTGAACCCCCACTGTTGCACGAGCAATCGCCCCCTACCACTGAGTATGCACCCCATCACAACCGGTTACCACGGAGTTTCAGCCAGAGTTGAAAAGCCTCGCCCGGGACCGGTGCGAACCGAAAGGCTGTACCGCGTCGGGCAGGTTCCTTCTGTCTCCGATGGACGACGCGAAGACCGTGGGGGGCTTTGCATCGTCCGGCGGCGGGTGACAGAAGGTGCGGCTCCCTGTCCGGCCGGGGTAATGGGGCGCGGCCCGGGGATGGGGATCCACGGGCCGCGCCCCGCCCGTGCGGCCGGGCGGAATCTCATCGTCCGTTCATTTCCGGCCCGGCCCGCAAAGCCGAATTCGGCAACGACATTTCAGAAGTCGCGCTAACCGCGGCACGAACGCGCGCAATGAGAAGAGACGAAGGAGCGGGCGCCCCGCACATGGCGCCCGCTCCTTCCGTTCTGGGTTCCGGGACCGCCGCCGTCCGTTGAGGGATGGGTTGCGGACGGCGACGGCCCCGGGGTTCGAAGGTCAGCGCGAATCGCTGCCCTGCGACTGGATCGCCGCCCGCCCGGCCTCCAGCCGGGCCACCGGGATCCGGAACGGCGAGCAGGAGACGTAGTCCAGACCCACCTCGTGGAAGAAGTGCACCGACTCGGGGTCACCGCCGTGCTCGCCGCAGACGCCGAGTTTCAGCCCGGGGCGGGTGGCCCGGCCGGCCTCGACGGCGCTGCGTACCAGTGACCCGACGCCGTCCCGGTCGATCGTCTCGAACGGGGAGACCCCGAAGATCCCCTTCTCCAGGTAGGCGGTGAAGAAGCTGGCCTCCACGTCGTCGCGTGAGAATCCCCACACGGTCTGGGTGAGGTCGTTGGTGCCGAAGCTGAAGAACTCGGCGGCCTCGGCGATCTGCGCGGCCGTCAGCGCGGCCCGCGGCAGTTCGATCATCGTGCCCAGGGCGAGCTTGAGGGCGACGCCGGTGGCAGCCTCGACCTCGGCGATCACCGTCTCGGCCTCGTCCCGGACGATCTCCAGCTCCTGCACCGTACCGACCAGCGGGATCATGATCTCGGCGCGCGGGTCGCCCTTGGCGTCCTTGCGGGCGGCGGCGGCCTCGGCGATCGCCCGTACCTGCATGGCGAAGAGTCCGGGGATGACCAGTCCGAGCCGGACGCCGCGCAGCCCCAGCATCGGGTTCTGCTCGTGCAGCCGGTGGACGGCCTGGAGCAGCCGCAGATCGTTCTCGTTGTGGTCCTTGCGGGCCTCGGCGAGGGCGACCCGGACCGAGAGTTCGGTGATGTCGGGCAGGAACTCGTGGAGCGGCGGGTCCAGCAGCCGGACCGTCACCGGCAGTCCGTCCATCGCCTCGAACAGCTCGACGAAGTCCTTCCGCTGGAGCGGCAGCAGCTTCTCCAGTGCCTCGGCCCGCTCGTCGTCGTGGTCGGCCAGGATCAGCCGCTCCACCATCTCGCGCCGCTCACCGAGGAACATGTGCTCGGTCCGGCAGAGCCCGATGCCCTGGGCGCCGAACCGGCGGGCGCGCAGGGCGTCCTCGGCGTTGTCGGCGTTGGCCCGTACCCGCAGCCTGCGGACCCGGTCGGCGTAGGCCATCACCCGGTGGACGGCGACGACGAGTTCGTCGGCGTCGTCGGCGCCCGCGTGCATCCGGCCCTCGAAGTACTCCACCACCGGGGACGGCACCACGGGTACCTCGCCCAGGTACACCTTGCCGGTGGAGCCGTCGATGGAGACCAGGTCGCCCTCCTCCACCACGGTCCCGCCGACGGTCATCCGCCGCCGCTTGGTGTCGACCTCCAGGTCCTCGGCGCCGCAGACACAGGTCTTGCCCATACCGCGGGCGACCACGGCCGCGTGCGAGGTCTTGCCGCCGCGCGAGGTCAGGATGCCCTCGGCGGCGATCATCCCGTCCAGGTCGTCGGGGTTGGTCTCCCGGCGGATCAGGATGACCTGCTCGCCGGAGCGGGACCACTTGACGGCGGTGTACGAGTCGAAGACGGCCTTGCCGACGGCGGCGCCGGGCGAGGCGGCGATACCCCGGCCGAGCAGCTCCACCTCGGCCTGGTCGTCGAAGCGGGGGAACATCAGCTGGGCGAGCTGGGCGCCGTTGACCCGCTTCAGGGCCTCGGCCTCGTCGATCAGCCCCTGGTCCACCAGCTGGGTGGCGATCCGGAAGGCGGCGCCCGCGGTCCGCTTGCCGACCCGGGTCTGGAGCATCCAGAGCCGGCCCTGCTCGATGGTGAACTCGATGTCGCAGAGGTCGAGGTAGTGGTTCTCCAGCGTCTCCATGATCTTCATCAGCTGGTCGTACGACGCCTTGTCGATGCCCTCCAGATCGGCCAGCGGCACGGTGTTGCGGATGCCCGCGACCACGTCCTCGCCCTGGGCGTTCTGGAGGTAGTCGCCGTAGACGCCCTGCTGGCCGCTGGCCGGGTCGCGGGTGAAGGCGACCCCCGTACCGGAGTCGGGGCCGAGATTGCCGAAGACCATCGAGCAGACGTTGACGGCGGTGCCCAGCTCGTTGGGGATCCGCTCCTGGCGGCGGTAGAGCCGGGCCCGGTCGCCGTTCCAGGAGTCGAAGACCGCGGTGATCGCGAGATCCATCTGCTCCCGGGGGTCCTGCGGGAAGTCCCGGCCCGCCTCGGTCTTGACGATCTTCTTGAAGTGCTTGACCAGCTTCTTCAGATCAGCCGCGTCGAGATCGGTGTCGACGCCGACGCCCTTGGTGGCCTTGGCCTCCTCCAGGGCCTCCTCGAAGAGGTCGCCGTCCACCCCGAGCACGGTCTTGCCGAACATCTGGATCAGCCTGCGGTACGAGTCCCAGGCGAACCGTTCGTCGCCCGCCTGCCCGGCGAGACCGGTCACCGAGGCGTCCGAGAGGCCGATGTTGAGAACGGTGTCCATCATCCCGGGCATGGAGAACTTGGCGCCGGAGCGGACCGAGACCAGCAGCGGGTCACCGGGGTCGCCGAGCCGCTTGCCCATCCGGCTCTCCAGGGCGTCGAGGTGCGCACTCACCTCGGCCCGGAGCGCCGGGGGCTCCTCCCCGCTGTCGAGGTAGACCTTGCACGCCTCGGTGGTGATGGTGAAGCCCGGAGGGACGGGCAGCCCGAGGTTGGTCATCTCGGCGAGGTTGGCGCCCTTGCCACCGAGCAGGTCCTTGAGGTCCTTGTTCCCCTCGGTGAAGTCGTAGACGAACTTCTGATCGCGGAGATCCTGATTTTCCGACACGGCTCTCGACCCTTCGAGGCTCGGTGGCTGCCCTGACGGCGAGGAACATACCCAGATCGAAGGCGTCTGGGTACGTCCACTTGGCCGTCATACGGACGTAACCACTCGTCCGCCACCGGATCGAAAGTCAACTGACGGGCAGGCGTCTTTACTCGTCCCGTTCACCCCTTGAACGCATCACCACGGCATGCCACGGAACGGCCGATCTTCGGCACGGAGGGTGATCGGTTCGGCGACACTCCGAACCCAGCCGGGGTGGCACGGAGTGCCACTCCTGCGAGTTCTGCAACCGCCCCCAAAACGCTCATCTGAGCGAGGGGCTTATCAAGGGTGGCGAGAATCACGCACCGAGGAGGGGCGTCGTTCCGTCATCCGGACGACGCGCCGTACGCGTCCGGCCCGGCCCGAAACGCGTCCGGGCGGCCCCCGAGAGGGCCGCCCGGCGTTCGGAACGGAGAAGGTGCGGAGGGGTCCGGAGGGTACGCGGGGGTACGAAGGGACAGCGGACCGCCTCAGCCGCCCGAGGTGTCCAGTTCGGCCTCGGCGCCGACTCCGGCGCAGTCGTACGGATCCTTCAGCCAGCCGTCCGGCAGCACCACCCGGTTGTTGCCGGAGGTCCGCCCGCGCGGCCCGTCGGCGCCCTCGGGCCACGGCTGGTCGAGATCGAGCAGCCCGAGCCCCTCGTCCAGCTCGGCCAGGGACGAGGTGATCGCCAGCCGCTTGCGCATCTCGGAACCGACGGAGAACCCCTTCAGATACCAGGCGACGTGCTTACGGAAGTCGATCACGCCCCGGGACTCGTCCCCGATCCACTCCCCCAGCAGCTCGGCATGGCGGCGCATCACGGCCGCCACCTCGCGCAGGGTCGGCGCGACCCGTTCCGTACCGCCCTCGAAGGCGGTGACGAGATCCCGGAACAGCCAGGGCCGTCCCAGACAGCCGCGCCCCACGACGACCCCGTCGCAGCCGGTCTCGCGGACCATCCGGAGCGCGTCGTCGGCGGACCAGATGTCGCCGTTGCCCAGGACCGGAATCTCCGGGACGTGCTCCTTCAGCCGGGCGATCGCCGACCAGTCGGCGGTGCCGCCGTAATGCTGGGCGGCGGTCCTGCCGTGCAGCGCGATCGCCGTGACGCCCTCGTCGACCGCGATCCGGCCCGCGTCCAGGAACGTCAGATGGTCGTCGTCGATGCCCTTGCGCATCTTCATCGTCACCGGCAGGGCGCCCGCGTTGCCGACCGCCTCGCGCAGGATCGCCCGCAGCAGGGGCCGCTTGTACGGCAGGGCTGAGCCGCCGCCCTTACGGGTGACCTTGGGAACCGGGCAGCCGAAGTTGAGATCGATGTGGTCCGCGAGGTCCTCGTCGACGATCATCCGTACGGCCTTGCCGACGGTGACCGGGTCGACCCCGTACAGCTGGATCGAGCGCGGCGTCTCCGTCGCGTCGAAGTGGATCAGCTGCATGGTCTTGTCGTTCCGCTCGACCAGCGCCCTGGTGGTGATCATCTCGCTCACGAAGAGGCCCTTGCCGCCGCTGAACTCCCGGCACAAGGTCCGGAAGGGGGCATTGGTGATCCCGGCCATCGGGGCGAGCACGACCGGCGGGCGGACCGTGTGCGGACCGATGGCGAGCGCCTCGGCGGGCGCGGTCCCGGCCCCGGGGGCGGGGACGGCCGCCGCCGGGGGCGCGGGGGGCGTGGCGAGGGTGGTCATCGGTCCATTGTCGCGTATGGCGCACACGGCGCGGCGCGGTTGATCGGTCAACCGTACGATCGGGCTATGCCTGTGTCCCGGCTCACATCCCGGCGGCGCCTGCTCGTGCTGGGCATCTGCTGTATGAGCCTGCTGATCGTCAGTCTCGACAACACGATCCTCAATGTGGCGCTGCCGTCGATCGGGCGCGAGATGGACGCCTCCGTCTCCGGACTCCAGTGGACCATCGACGCGTACACCCTGGTCCTGGCGTCCCTGCTGATGCTCGCCGGATCGACAGCCGACCGGATCGGCCGCCGCCGGGTCTTCCTCGCGGGCCTCGCGCTCTTCACCCTCGGCTCGGCCCTCTGCTCGGTCGCCCCGAGCCTGGAGCTGCTGGTGGTCTTCCGGATGGTGCAGGCGGTCGGCGGCTCGATGCTCAACCCCGTCGCCATGTCGATCATCACCAATACCTTCACCGACCCGGTGGAACGGGCCCGCGCGATCGGGATCTGGGGCGGGGTGGTCGGAATCTCGATGGCCGCGGGCCCGCTGGTCGGCGGGGTACTGGTGGACTCGGTCGGCTGGCGCTCGATCTTCTGGGTCAATATCCCGGTCGGGCTGCTCGCCCTGCTGTTGACCGTCCGCTACGTCCCCGAGTCCCGGGCGCCCCGGCCCCGGCGCTTCGACCCGGTCGGCCAACTGCTGGTCATCGCCCTGCTGGGAGCCACCACCTACGCGATCATCGAAAAGGACGCGGTCGCGGGAGTGATCGCGCTCGGCGCGCTGGCGGGGGTGCTGTGGTACGAGCCCCGACGCCGGGAGCCCCTGATCGATCTGCGGTTCTTCCGCAGCGCGCCGTTCAGCGGCGCCACGGTGATCGCGATCGCCGCCTTCGCCGCACTGGGCGGCTTCCTCTTCCTCAACACCCTCTACCTCCAGGACGTCCGCGGCTACGACGCCCTGCACGCCGGGCTCTACACCCTGCCGATGGCGGCGGTGACCCTGGTGGCCGCGCCGCTGGCCGGCCGTCTGGTGGGGGCGGTCGGACCCCGGACGCCGCTGCTGATCGCCGGGGTGACGATGGCGGCGAGCGGGGTGCTCTTCGCGGCCTTCGACGCGGCGTCCTCGAACACCCTGCTCTTCACCGGATACGTGCTGTTCGGCGTCGGGTTCGGCATGGTGAACGCGCCGATCACCAATACGGCGGTCTCCGGGATGCCGCGCGCCCAGGCCGGGGTGGCGGCGGCGGTCGCCTCCACCAGCCGCCAGATCGGCCAGACCCTCGGGGTCGCGGTGATCGGTACGGTGCTGGCGGCGGGCGTCACGATCAGCCTCGGGACGGCCGCGCGAAGCGCCGATTACGCGGCACGGTTCGCCGCGGCGAGCCGTCCGGCGTGGTGGATCATCGCGGGCTGCGGACTGCTGGTCCTGCTGGTCGGCGCGGCGACGACGGGCCGCTGGGCGCGGGGCACGGCACTCGGCTGCGCGGACCGGCTCGCGTCCCCGGACCCCGCCGCCTCCCGGGTAACCGGGTGACGGGCCCCTCCCGAAGCCGGGCCGCGCCCGGCAGCCTGATGTTGTTCGCGGTCTGCGGACCGCCTGTGGCTTGTCGCGCAGTTCCCCGCGCCCCTAAATGCTCTCCCCAGCACCGCCCCTGAAAAGAGGGCCCCGCCTTTCCACGAGGACGGCAAGAGAG
>NZ_JBFADP010000106.1:0-11296 GCF_040641415.1 Streptomyces sp. NPDC020875
GGGCGTAGACATAGGCCGATACCGGCGTCCCCGACGCGCCGCGCACCACCAGCTCGGCCGCGGCGAGCACACCCGTCTGGCCCGCCCGGACGTCCTGCTGACGCCGCTGGGCGAGATGCGTATTGAACACCCGGACGGACTCGCCACCCACCGTGGTGGTGACCGCCATGTACCCCCGGTCCTCGGACCCGCCGTCGGGATACTCCACACTCACCCGGTCCGTCATCGGCGCCGCCGACAACAGCGCCTGCCCGAAGGCACCCGGGCTCCACGGCGTCCCCCCGCACCGCCCCCGGTTCCGCAGCACCATCCCGTACTCCACGTGGTACACCAGACCGTAGAGACTCTCCAGATAATCCCGGATCTTCTCGACGTCCCGGACGCACGCCTCCTGCAATCCCACGACCTGCGGCGCGTAGGTGGCGATCTCCGCCGCCCGCCCGACATTGCTCTCCCTGCACGGATTGCAGATGTTCCAGGTCATCACCCGGTTCGGCACCACGTCCTCGGCCGCCCCGGCCGGCAGCGCCCCCGCGAACGGCACACCGCTCGGCGCACTCGGCCCCAACAGCACCACACACGCCACCGTCATGGCGCCCGCGACCAACCGCGTACCCCTGCCGAGCACTACCGCCTCCTCGAACGGGACACCCGTGACATCGGGCATCCGTCCCGCACGAGATTATGTGACGCCCCTGTGAACGGCACACACGGTCCAGCGCGTCGTGTCCTTCCCCGCCCCCTCGCGAGGTCCTAGACGGTACTGGCGATCCAGCCGATCGTCTCCGACGTGTGCGGGCCGTCGGAGAGCGCTCTCCCGGTCCCCACCAGCTCATTCATACGAATCTTGAAACCCGTGGAGGTGACATCCGCGATCCGCAGCCCCGGCGTATCCGGCCCGTTGAAGGTCTGGACGAACGGAATGACCACCACCGCGGCGTTGCTCGGGAAGGGCGAGGGAAACGTCACCTGGGTGAAGGTCGTGGTGACTCCGCCCGTCACCTCCGTGGCACTGGTGGAGTTGAGCTGCAGTTTGCCGGTCTGGATCATGCTCATGAGTTCCGCCTCTCCATCGAGGGCCACCGTCCCCGCGCCCGGCTGATCTGCCTACGCTCGACGGCACCCCGGTCCGCTTCCCGCACTTCCTCGCGAAGCGACTGAGAGTAAGTTGCCCGTGTTGATGGGTGTTTAGAGCGAAAGTCGCCGGTACGAGGTAACTCTCTGTGAAAATCTTGCCGAGATCATTCGGCCCCGACCCCGCCGACCCGATTCGACGGCGGAGCTCTCCACGGGCTCCCGACGCGACCGGCTTACTGATACGGCCACGCCGCCGAACGAGGCGGCAGATGAGGGCCGGGACGCGACCCGACTCTCCCGCGCCAGCGGGGAAACGGCCCGATCAGCCCGGTGCCACGTCTGCTTGAATGATCATCGCGGTCGACTCGGCGCGCGTACAGAGAAGTTGACAACGGGGTCATACAGTGGGACGGCGGACGAGAGCCGGGCTGACACTCGCGGCAGCGGTGGTGCTGCTGAGCGGGTGCGGCGGAGACGGGGACGCCGAGGACGCCCCCGGAGGTGGCGGCACGGACAAGGGCGGCGCACAGGTCACGGACGTCAAGAAGGCCCCGCTGGCCCAGAAGGGCGCCTTTTCCGCGATGTTCTGCGCAGCCGTCCCGGCCAATGACGACGGTGGCGTGCTCTACAGCGTCACCCTGCGTTCGTACTCCGCCGGGGACGGCAAGCTGGTGGCGGAGCGCTACCTCAGGACCGAGAACCTGGTCGAACCCGTGGCGGGCTGCCCCGGTGACGAGTCCTCGGGCCCGGGTAAGCCCGCCCGCTACGGGCTGAGCAAGGACCTCACGATGCTGGCCGCGATCGGCGACGACCGGGTCATGGTGTTCGACCTGAACACCGGCAAGGAACTCGGCCCGCCGGACCCGGACGCCTTCGAGACGAAGCCGTTCGCATCGAACGCCGCCTTCCACCCCGTGACGAACGAGGTCTGGTACGCCACTCGGCCCGACCGCACATCGACCGATGTGACCATCCGACACCGCGACCCGTCGGGAGGCATGGCCACCGAGCAGTCGATCCCCGAGGCGGGGATTCCTGCCGAGCAGGCCAAGGACCTCGTCACGGCCGAGACCATCCAGCCGGCACTGGGTTCGCGCGCCCCGATCTCCCCTTCCGGCGTCATCGCGTCGAGCGATGCCGACGGGCAGCTCCAGCTGAGGCGGATGAGAGCCGGGGAACCGGAGTCCCCTGACACCCCGGCCCTGAGCGGCGGTGACGGTGTGCGTTGCGACCCGGCCCTGTGGATCGACGACACCCGGCTGGTCTGCCGCCACGACACTCTCCAGCAGATCACCCTCAGCGCCGACCACCGGAGCGTCGTGAAGACCGAGGGCCTGATCCCCGAGAACGACAAGAACCCCGGCCTCCCGGTGCTCTCCGAGGACGGCAAGAGCCTGTACTTCCTGGCGGACAACGCGAACAGGCAGGAAGTGCTCTACCGGGTCGACCTGACGTCCCCCGGCGCCCAGCCGAAGAAAATCGCCGCCCTCGACCCGCCGGTCGACGGCGCCGAGCGACACTACACGTCACTCGTCGGCTTCAACTGACCCACGGGAAGCCCCGTCCGGACAGCCTTGGCCAGGACGGGGCTCCCCCTCGCCCGGACCCACGGCCGGGAAAGCGAACCGGTTCAGCCCTCAGCCCCCGCTGCCATGGGACATGCCCCCGGTCCGGCAGTGACACGACGCCTTCACCGGAACATCGGCCTGGGCCGCCGCCATCTTCAGCTGACGCGCCACGATACGCGCCTCATCCGCCCGCCCGAGGCGCGTCAGACACTCGTGAAAGCCGTGGAGCGCCCACACATTGCCCGGATGCTGACAAGCCCGGGGCAGAGTGTCGTCGAGCCCGAGATCCGCCCGGTAGACGGCCTCGGCCTCGGCGATACGCCCCTGCTCCAGCAGGAGCGCGCCCAGAGCGTGACGAGGCGGCTGCATCCAGCCCCACGGTTCGTCGTAGGGCAGACCGTCGCTCAGCTCGACCGACCGCCGAAGAGCGGCGAACGCCGCATCGAAACGCCCCTTGCGGTACTCCAGCTCCCCGTCGAGCATGGCGGCCGCGATGGCCAGAATGTCCGCGCAGGTGTTGTTGAAGAGCATCCGCGTCTCCTGGACCCGGCCCTTCGCCTCACGGAACAGCTCCCGCTCGGTCTCCGCCTCGTCCACCCGGCCCGTCGCGGAGAGGGCGACACCACGGGCGTAGCGCAACAGCGCCGTCGTGGTGCTGTACAGCTCCCGGTCCCGGGGGAGAGGCAGCCGGAGGATGTCCGGCCAGCGCCCGAAACGGATCAGCACATGGACCCGCATGGCCGCGAAGCCCTCCAGCCAGTCGGCCATCGGCGGGCTCTCCACCCGCAGCAGCGGCTCGGGAATGGACGCCTCCAGCTGCGCCGCGGCCTCCAGCGCCACGTCGGACCGGCCGAGGAACATCGCGCCGTAGATCTTGAAATGGATGTTGTGACAGCGGTAGAGGGTGTAGAAGTTCATCGCGCCGGACCGCTCCAGCGCCTTCGCGTCCACGGCGATCGCGGCGTCGTTGTCCGACACGACCCGCCGGTAGTCTCCGCACAGCACCTCCAGATGAGAGGGCATATGCGCCAGATGGCCCGCGTCGGGCACCAGCCCGCGCAGCCGGTCGGCGACCGCCAGGGCCCGCTCCGGGAACGGCGACATCTCCATCACATGGACGTACAGATGGACCACACCCGGATGGTTCCGCCCGGCGGACGTGGCGAGCGCGCTCTCCAGCACCCCCTTCGCCTCAACCGTACGCGCACCCGCGGCGGGCTCACCGGTCCGCTGATCCCACAACTGCCACGGGGTGAGATTCATCAGCGCGTCGGCGTACAGGGCGGCGAGATCCGGATCATCCGGGTCCACCCCGTAGGCGGTACGCATGCTCTCGGCGTACGGCTCGTTCCAGACCGAGCAGTCCTCGGCCGGGCTCGCCTGCGGATAGCGGAAACGCAGCGCTGAGATCAGAGCCCGCTCGGCGGCCGAAGCGCCGGCGGCGGCCGCCTCGTGCGCGCGCTCGACCGCCGCATGGGTCCGCTCCACGGTCCGCGCCAGATCCCGCGCGTCGAAGAACTCCCACGGCTTGTTGTAGTTGGGCCCCAGCGCGTAGGCGATCCCCCAGTGCGCCATGGCGCAGCCGGGATCGGCCGCCGCGGCCTGCTCGAAGCAGCGGACCGCCTCCTCGTGGTGGAAGGCGTACGTCCACACCAGCCCGCGATCGAACCAGCGCTGTGCCTCGGGGGAGGCCGTGGTCACCCGCCGGGAGTGCGTACCGAGGTCGTAGTAGTCGTCGGAGAGTTCCTCGTCCCGTACCCGATCAGCCATGCGTACCCTCCCGAACGGAGCTTGAGCCGGATGTTCGGGCACCCAAGGTAGTCGTGATCACCCGCTTACGGTGGGTGACTCCCGGCGGGGACCCGGCCGGGACGTCGTTGACTTGGAGCGCACTCCACTGTCTACCGTCACCGGCAGATGATCCGACGAACTCAGGAGGCAGCAGCATGACCACCCTCCCCACCCGGAACCTCGGCGAACTGACGGTGTCCGCACAGGGCCTGGGATGTATGGGAATGAGCCATGGCTACGGCGCCTCGAACGACACCCGGTCGATCGCGACGCTCCGCCACGCACTCGACCTCGGGGTGACTTTCCTGGACACCGCCGACGTCTACGGCTCCGGGCACAACGAGGAACTGGTCGGCCGGGCCGTCGCCGGACGGCGCGACGAATTGGTGCTCGCCACGAAGTTCGGCTTCGCCAACCGCCCGGACGAACCCACCCTGATCCGCGGTGACGCCGCCTATGTCCGACAGGCGTGCGAGGCGTCGCTGCGCCGTCTGGGGGTCGACCACATCGACCTCTACTACCAGCACCGGGTCGATCCGCGAGTGCCCGTCGAGGAAACCGTCGGTGCCATGGCCGAACTCGTGAGGGCGGGCAAGGTCCGCCACCTCGGACTGTCCGAGGCCGCCGCCGGGACCATCCGGCGGGCGCACGCGGTCCACCCGATCACGGCGCTCCAGAGCGAGTGGTCGCTGTGGACCCGCGACCCCGAGGCGGAGGTCGCCCCGGTCTGCCGCGAACTCGGCATCTGCCTGGTCCCGTTCTCCCCGCTCGGGCGCGGCTTCCTCACCGGACGGTACGACTCGGTCGAGGCGATGGCGAAGACGGACATTCGCCGTGGCCAGCCCCGCTTCACCGGCGGCAACTTCGAGCGCAATCTCGCGGTCGTGGCGAAACTGACGGAGCTGGCTGCCGCGAAGGGCATCACCGCCGGTCAGCTCGCCCTGGCCTGGGTCCAGCACCGGGGCGAGGACGTGGTGCCGATCCCCGGCACCCGGCGCCGGAGCTATCTGGCGGAGAATCTGGCCGCCCTCGCCGTCGAGCTGTCCCCCGGCGACCTCGCGGCCATCGAGGCCGCCGTCCCGCCCGGGCGGATCGCGGGGGACCGCTACGACGCGGCCGGTATCGCCCTCGTCAACGGCTGAACCGCGTACGGCTCACGTCCCGGCCGGGTGGGGGAGAGGTTCGAGGAGAAAGAGAGGAATGGTGCGATCGGTCGCGAGCTGGTACTCGGCGTACGGCGGATAGGCGGCGACGGCGCGCTCCCACCACAGGGTCTTCTCGTCGCCGTGGGCCTCACGGGCTGCCATGTCCCGGCGGACCGGCCCGTCCTGGAGTTCGACCAGGGGGTGGGCTCGAAGGTTGTAGTACCAGACCGGGTGACGCGGATAGCCGCCCTTCGACGCAACGGCCGCGTACCGTCCTTCGTGTTCCACCCGCATCAGCGGAATCTTCCGGATCTTCCCCGTCTTCGCGCCGAGAGTGCTCATGATGACGACGGGCAACCCCGTGTCCCAGAGCGTTGTGCCTTCTGCGCCGTTCGAGCTCTCGTACAGTTCGACTTGTTCGCGTACCCACTGCTCCGGGCCCGGTTCGTACTCGCCTTCGAGAGGCATCGTGGTCACCTCGTGGTCGCTTGCCGATGGTGTGGCGCAGTCCAGCACAGACCGCGCGCGCAGACGAGACCGCCGTTCCCGTGATGGCGGAAAGCCCGGCTGTGCCGGGGATGCGAGGTTGCTTCGTGGCCGGGGCGTGGCCCGGGCACGTCGGATAATGCGGGCGCCGTGAACCGGAAGTTCCTATAGTTCGATGAATTGCCGAATCGAACAGGGGTGTTGATGGCTCGGGGCGTGAGACGGGTTGGTGTCGTGAGCATGGTGGGGGCGTTGCTGCTGGTCGGCTGCAACCGGTCGGAGCGGGGTACGCCCATTCTGGCCGAGGACCTCCCGTCCCCTTACGTCTACGACGACGATTTGCCGGAGAGCCTGTCGGCGGACGGTACGACGATCACCGTGGGGGACCCGGGTGCGCCGATCACCGTGCGGGTGTACGAGGACCCCCGGTGTCCGGTTGTAGAGGAGTTCGAGGGGAGCGACGGCGCGGAGGTTCTGCGGAGCCGGACCCGCGAACGCAGGGTCAAGACCGAGTACACCCTCGCGTCGTTCCGTGACGACAGTCTGGGAGGAGACGGATCGAAGCGAGCCGTGAACGCCCTGAGGGCCGCGCTTGACGCGAACCTGTTCACGGAGTATCACGAAGTGATCATCCGACACCGCCCCGAGGCCGAGGCATCGGGCGGCTACACCACGAAGTACCTGCTGGAACTGGCCGACCAGGTTCCCGGCCTCCGCAGTACCAAGTTCGACGCCGCTGTTGCCGCCATGAGCCACCATGACTTCGTCGTACGCTCCCAAACGGCCTACGACGCCGCCAACGGCGACGAGCCCTACGGACCGGGTACCCCCACGGTCGTCGTCGACGGGAAGCAACTCTCGGGAGAACTCCACGATGCGATCTTCGACTGGGACGATTTCGACCGCGTCCTGACGCGCTGGTAGATCCCGCACCTCGCCCCTCTGCCTGGGGGGCGAGCTGTTGGCGCGTACGCGTTGTCGCTGGCACGGTCCGGCCCGGACTCGTCTGAACCGAACTGCTCGTCGCCTCGGGCTGCGTCCGATGCGGGCCGCTCAGTCCTCGCCGATGACTTGGAGCACCTCGTCCCAGACGTTCCCTCCTTCCGCCCAGGTCCAAAGCCAGTGGCGCAGCGAGGACGCCGCATAGCGCAGACCGTCGTGAGGTTCCTGCCCCCAGTCCGGCTCCCAGCCGTCGGCGTCGTAAAGCAGAACGGGGTGGTCGACGGCTATCAGCGAGACGTACCACTCCATGGTGCAGCCGCCACCTGTGAGGTACAGCCAAGACCTCGGCGGCGCCCAGCCAGGGCGCTGGTCGTGGACGGTCAGCACGCAGCGCCAGTCCGCAGTGAAACCGGGCGCCCGGCAGACTGGTAAATCCTGCCGACGTGTCCTTTTGGTCCTCGACGCCGCTGTGGCTGGGGGTGCCCCTATCTCTTTGGTCAAGCTGTTCGGGTGCTCCTGGTGGCGGTGGAGCGTGCGTCGGTGCCTGCGTATTCGTAGATCCAGCCCGCCGAGGTGTCAGGGGCTCGTACTGCCAGGTAGGTGTGTTTCCCGGTGGGGTTCCAAGGCCCTGGTGTTCGACCGGGGCGACCTCGGAAGCCTGCGGGCGGTAGTCCTGACTGGTCGAGGTCGACGATTTTGGTCCGTCCGTGGAAGGGGCCACCGACGACTTTGAAGCCGACGGTGTTGTTGACGGTTTCGCCCGCGAGCCAGCGACGGATGAGTGCCAAGTGCTCGGAATTCTCGTCCCCCATAGCCTTAGCTGACCATGGGCTTGGGCGGAGGGCAAGCAGGTCTCAAGTCGCCCGGATGGGTTGGGGTTCGTAGAAGGTTCCGTTGCGGAGCATGGCGAAGAGGACGTCTGTCCGTCCTCTGTCGCGGCAGAGCAGGGCCTGGGTGTGGTGTTTGCCCTGGGCGATTTTCTTGTCGTAGTAGGCCCAGGATGCCAGGTCGCCCAGGGCGGCGAACGCGGAGAGGGAGAAGGCCCGCTTGAGCTGCTCGTTTCCCTGTCTGGAGGGCTGTTCACCTCGGATCGACGACCCGGAACTGCGGGGCGCGGGGGCGAGTCCGGCGTAGGCGGCGAGGTAGCCGGCAAGTTGCTGCCGTCACCGACGTCGATCAGGATGCGGCTCCGGTCCTGGCGCCGATGCCCGGCATCGCGACGTTCCGGCCGCTGATTGCCGCGAGTGGGCCCGCACTCATGGCGAGAAGGGCACCCGCTGGGGCGGCGGGCCGGGTTTGGCCGCCTGGTCAAACAGCCGAGTCCGGACTCTGCTTTGCGAGAATGATGGCCGCCCGTCGCATCAGAGTGTGTCGTATTTCTCGGACTTGGTCGTCCGTTTGAGCAGTAGCTTGCACTGCCTGCCGCAACGTGCGCTCCGATTCCTCGAGCGACTTCTGAAGCCTGGCCGCTTTCTCTCGGACGGCAGCGTTCCAATTCCTGACGGGTCCGCTGGACCTGACGAAGTCGGCCAGCTCAACCCGCTCCCGGCCAACTGAAACCTGAAGATCCACGAGAGTATCCGATACCTGCATGGCGACATCTTGGCACGAAGCAGGACGGCATTCCTGCTCCATTGCCGGGTCAGGTAAATCGGCGAATCTATGCGGTCAGAGCACAGGGGGAGTGATCGGGCGGGCGTTCCTGCCCGGCCTTGTACCCGGCGAGGTATCCCGGGTCGCGGAGCCGTGCTTGTTCCGGGGTTAGGTGTCGTGGTGGTCCGTAGCCCCTAGTCATCGGTGGCCAGGGGGTTCCTCGTTCTGGACGATGTCGACGGGGTAGGTCGAGCGTTTCAGGAGGAACTGGAGTAGGTGCCAGGTTTGATGTGTGGTGAAGTGCCGGGCTCCGGTCGGTGTCGGCTCGCTTTCCTCCTGCGCGTTCTGAATCTCCTCGGCGGGATCCGACGCTCATGCGGGATGTTTCAGAGCCCGGTGCAGTTCAGCAGGTGTGTTGCGTAGGTACTTCCCGTTCATGCTCATGAGCGGCAGCATGCGAACCACCTCCGACAGCGGGGGCGGCCGGCCCCGGGACCGTGGTCATGCTGGTGTCGGGTTTGGTGTCTGGTCCCCGGTCACGAGGAGAAGGCGGAATACCGGTGCCGCCCGAGGGGAGAGCGGACTCACCCTGCCCAACTCCGGTGCCGCCCGAGGGGAGACCGGACTCGCCCTGTCCTGGAGCTCCGGTGCCGTTGGGGGGAACATGTCAACCGGTTCAAGACGCTCAAGCAGATGCTCGGCCGGGCTGGTGTGCATTGTTCCGTCAGCGAGTCCGTTGGCTCGCTGATCGATGTCAGATGCGCGCGATAGCTTCCGCAGATGGGTGTCTACCTGGTGAGTGTCGGCGCGGAGGATTGGTTCGGTGAGGAGGAGGACGGATGGGGTGAAGTCGCTTCGGCTCTCGATGCTGAGATCAGACGGCGGGGCCTGCCGCCTTACGAGAGCGTCCCCGCAGAGACGGCCTTCGCACCCGGCTCAGGACAAGCTTTCGAGGAGAAGCTGACCCCGGACATGACCGGGTTCCTTACCTTGTGTCAGACGCACCTGTCAAGAGAGGAATCGGAGCTCCTCTCGGGCTGGACCGTGCTGGTGCCCTTCTCACTCGATGAGGAGATCTGGTTGGCCATCGAGTCCGACGACCACGACTCCGTGGTCGTCGGTGCTCCTCAGGTACTACCGCTCGCCGAGAAGCTCGCGGGAGCCGACAGTGACAGAGCTACGCCGAAGGCTCAGCGGTTCACCCTGGTAGGTCACTCGCTGAGTGGCTCATGGACCGGGTCGCTCCCACGACCGTTTGGGCGTCGGAGCTGCCCCTCCGCCCGGCCGGCATGGTCGCGGACCGCGGGGCACACAGCGTCCAGTGCTGGTCGTAGTACGCAGCTCTGTACAGAACCCGGGACAGGTTCCAGGTAGAGGAGTGGCCATGGTCGTCGAGGTGGGGTACGCGCAGGCGTGGGACCCGGAGGCTTGTGCGCCCTGGCGGCCGATGTCCGCCGAGGAGGCCCGAGCGCGGGACACGGCCGGGCTTCCGTACGTGGTGGTCTACCGGCAGCAGGGCCGGAAGGCACCGCTGGAAGTCCGGCTGGTCTCCTGGCGGGACCACTACGTCGGGCTGTGGGCCTACGACGCCCAGGGCCGCCGTACCTACGACCTGGACATGCGGCTGCTGGACGACCCGGCGCGGCTGCTGCGCCGGCACTCCGTCGCCTGGTACTACACAAGCCCGGAGATGGCGGAGTTCGACAAGGCGTGCCCACGCATCACCGTGGACCTTTTACCCGACGGGAGGGGCCGCCGGACAGAGGAGCGGGAGGGGCAGAACGGGGGCGCCCGCGTCACCTCGCCCGGGCTCCGGGACGACGAGCGCTGGATGGACCGCCCCGCCTTCGGGGAGTGGCCGCTGCTCTCGGCCCAGATACTCGGGCCCATTAAGCCGGTGATCTTCGAGGCGGCTGAGGTGGCCCAGCCGGGTGACGGGGACGCCCCCGCTACCTGCTGGCGTCCGCCGTGTCCCGCGCAGCCCGGGCCGATCAATGAGTTGTTCCGGCCCGGGGTGCGCGTAACCGACGGATACCACCACGAGATGACCGTCGTGGAGCCGGGCCGGGTCGGCACCCTGCGCGTACCCAGCGGACGGCTGGCCGTCTCCGACCCGGACACCTACCACGGCGACAGGCCGCGCATCACGGTCCCTGTCCCGCCCGGGGAGTACGTACTCGACGAGGCCCAGGTCAGCTTCAGCTACTACTGCGAGTGGCGGGACGCCGAGGTCACGACCACGATACCCACGGCCGTCCGCCTCCTCGTCAGCGACGCTCCCGCAGCAGCCTGGGAGATGGCCCTCGGCCCGGACGATGATCCCCGGCTGTTCGTAGAGCAGCAGACAGCCGGATTCGCCACCGACGGCGCCACCGGCTGCTTCGCCGACGACGGGGCCTGGGAGCCGCTCATCGCGCTTTTCGAGCGGGGACTGATCCAGCGCGAGCCGGACCTGGACGGGTACGAGGCCATCGACGACGGCTCCATGTTCATACAGCGCACCTGGGACGAGGCTTCCGGCGGCGAGCTCATGGCCTTCGCGACAACCGGAGACGGCACCTACCCGGTCTGGGTCGGCCGATCCGAGGCCGGTGAGGTAACCGCCATCGTGGTGCTGGTGGACGACATGCCCGAGCTGCTCCCGGAGCACAACGAAACCCTCACCGATGCGGCTGTGTCGGCAGGGTCCTGCCC
>NZ_JBFADP010000107.1:0-4450 GCF_040641415.1 Streptomyces sp. NPDC020875
GCCGCCGACGCCGACGCGAAAGTGGTCAAGTCCATCGCCCCGCACCCGGGCCTCTCGGAAGGCCAACTGCGTGGCATGGGCCCTCGGGCCCGGTCGGCACGGCGTCGTCACACACCGGATCCGGAGCCGTGACGCCGGACCCGGCGCTACGGCTCCGGATCCGGCGTCACGGCCCGGGGCTCACTCCCCGCCCATCGCCGCGGCCATCCGCAGATGCGGAGCGGCCTCCGCGGCCCGCCCCTGCCGCTCCAGCGTGCGGCCCAGCATCAGCCGGGCGTAGTACTCCGCCGGGTTCCGCTCCAGCACGGCCCGCAGCTCCGTCTCGGCCCGGCCGAGCCGGGCGGAGTGGTAGTAGGACCGGGCCAGCAGCAGCCGCGCCGCCAGCTGCTCCGGCTCCTCCTCGACCAGCCCGCGCAGGATCCGGGCGGACGTCAGATACTCCTTGCTGTCGAAGAAGAACTGCGCGCGGTCCCAGCGCTCGGCGGCGGTGCCGAACTCGTAGTACGTGTCGTTCACCCGAATCCCTCCTTCTGTGGTCGGTCACCCCCTGCAACCAGAGCGCCGAAGCCGGTATTCCCGCCCCCGTCGCCCCCGTCGCCCCCGTCGCCCGCGCCCCTCCGCGACACCCCCGCCGCCGCCAGGCCCGCCGTCCGGCGTGCCGTACCCGGCCCGGAGGCGTGGGGGCTGCCGGTCGGACCCGCCGGGGGAATAGGTTGGGCCCATGAGCAATCTCGATCGCCAGGCCGCCCTCTCCGTCTGCGGTGGCCGCGGTTTCGTCGTAGCCGAGCCCGTACGCGAGCTCCTCAGCCCGCGCCGGGTCAAGCTCGGCGAGTCCACCGAGGTCCGGCGGCTGCTGCCCAATCTGGGCCGGCGGATGGTCGGAGCCTGGGTCTTCGTCGACCACTACGGCCCCGACGACATCGCCGACGAGCCCGGCATGCAGGTACCGCCCCACCCCCATATGGGCCTCCAGACCGTGAGCTGGCTGCACGACGGCGAGGTACTGCACCGCGACAGCACCGGCAGCCTCGCCACCATCCGCCCCCGGGAACTGGGCCTGATGACCTCGGGCCGGGCGATCAGCCACTCCGAGGAGAGCCCCCGCCCGCACGCCCGCTTCCTCCACGGTGCCCAGCTCTGGGTGGCGCTCCCCGACACCCACCGCCATGTCGAGCCCCACTTCGAACACCACCCGGCCCTCCCCGAGGTCACCGCCCCCGGACTCACCGCCAAGGTGATCCTCGGCAGCCTCGACGGCGCGACCTCCCCGGGCACCACCTACACCCCCATCGTCGGCGCCGACCTCACCCTCACCGCGGGCGCCGACCTCCGCCTCCCCCTCGACCCTGACTTCGAGTACGCCGTCCTCTCCATGTCCGGCGAGGCTCATGTCGACGGCGTCCCCGTCCTCCCCGGCTCCATGCTCTACCTCGGCTGCGGACGCACGGAGCTGCCCCTGCGCGCCGAGTCCGACGCCGGACTGATGCTACTCGGCGGCGAACCCTTCGACGAAGAGCTGATCATGTTCTGGAACTGGATCGCACGAAGCAACGAGGAGATCGTGCAAGCGCGCCGGGACTGGATGGAAGGCACCCGCTTCGGTGAGGTGAAGGGCTACGAGGGTGACCCGCTGCCCGCTCCCCAACTGCCCCCGGGGCCGCTGAAAAAGCGGGGAAGGATGCGCTGACCTCGCATTTTGATGTTGAGTGGGGGTGGGACGACCCATTGCCACCTATGTGCGTAACCACCTCAGTTTCGGTTCCCTGAGGTCGGTGCCCGCGGGGCCGCGGTGAGCCCTCAGCGCACCGCCGATCGGTAGAGGCGCCGTTGGCCGGCCTCACCCCGCCATGTGGAGTCTCCACAATTCGGCGGGGAGGACCCGTCCAGGCTGTGACTGTTGGGCGGGCCCTCCGCCCAAGCGGCCGGTGCTTGACCTTGAACCAGCCGACCCGGTATGGCGATCGGTGAAGGGCCGTACCGGTGGTCTCGCCCGGCACGTTCACCCGCTTCATCGCCGCCCGGCACGAACGCCACACCACCTGAACCCCACCCCGGACCCGGCCTTGCGCGGGGCGGGGCCGCCGACGGACCGGCGAGGACATCCCGCCCACACCCCACTCGTGCGGGTGAACCTACGGCAAATACGCTCCCCGCACGGCGCGGTGACGATATCCGTGGTGACACCGGAGGGCCCCGAACGCGCCCTCCGGACAGCCCGTCGATCGACTCACAACAGACCGTCCCCGTCTGCGAACCTCCAGGAGGATTCCCGTGAGCACCGTCGTCACCCTGACCGACGCCACCTTCGACGCCAAGGTCATCAAGGCCACCGGACCGGTCCTCGTCTCGTTCCTGGCCGAGTGGTCCGGCCCCTGCAGAATCGCGGCCAAGTACCTGCCCGAGATCGCCACCGAGTTCGGTACCCGCCTCACCGTCGCCAACCACGACATCGACCAGAACCCGGTCACCCCGCCGAAGTACAAGGTCGAAGCGATCCCCACCCACCTCCTCTTCAAGTCCGGCAAGGTCGTCGCCACGAAAATCGGACCGTGGTCCAAAGCCCAGATCGTCGAATGGCTCAAGGCCAACGGCGTCTGAACGCACCGAGATACGGCCCCCTGGCCCCATCGTCAGCACCCGAAGCGAACTCCGCACGCTGTCAACGACGAAGACCGCATGGCCCGCGTCCCCACGGCCTTCCGGGGACACGGGCCATGCCCCTTTACCAGCCGCTGGTCAGCACAGCCTGATCACGGGCATCTCGGGGTGCTGGAGGTACTGCCCGCCCGCGTCGACCGTGAAGCGGAACGCTTCCGGGCCGGGATGACCCGCCGCTGCGTATGCGTCAAGGACTTCCGCAACGCGGTCCCAGAGACGGACCGGACCGGCCTGCCGTACCAGCAGCCCCACACCCTCGGGGTGAGCTCGGCCACCGAACCCGTGGCGATGTCGATCGGACAGGTCGCACCGTCGACCGTAGCGGTCTGGCTGGTCCGCAGAGCCGATTGGACAAGGAAGCGGGTCAAGAACGCTTGCTCCGTCACCGCGGTGAGCCAGTCAAGACGGTGATCGGTGGCGAACACGCGGCGGCATGGCCTCGTGTGCCAGTGGTGAGCGGACCACCCCCGCGTGCGGACAGTTCGTCGCCGCCCGCCTGTTCGCCGAGATCGGCGACGACCCAGCCCGCTTCGCCACCGCCAAGGGACTGCGCGCCCTACGCGGGCACCGCGCCCCTCACCTGTGCATCCGGCAGCAGCCACAGCGTCACCCGCCGGTCAGTCTGCAACCGGACGCTCCGCCGTACCGCGCACCACTGGGCGTTCGGCGCGCTGAACTTCTCCCCGGGCTGCCGCGCCCTGTACGACGCCCGCCGCGAACGGGGCGACGGATACGCAGCAGCTCTGCGGCACGTCGCGGGACGCCTGCTCACCGGACTTCACCACTGTCTGCTCACCGGCCAGCACTATGACGAGGCCGCGATGTTCCGCCCGTGACCGATCCCGGGCTGGCCGCTGGACCGCTGGCACGACACCTGATGGAAACCCCCGGGCCGTTGAGCCCTTACGCGGGAACGGTACGCCAGCGGCCCTTCCACCAGCCCGGCCAGCGGCCCCACTCCTCCAGTTTTCTCCGCGTAGGCGGGGACACCTCTTTCTTTCTAGGGGTGCGGGGGCGCCGACTGCATTGCATGCGCGTCATTCCATCGGGAGTTGCTGAATAAGGTCGCGTATCTGACGGGCCCGTTGTAGATCCGCTGTGAAGACCGTCGGCCGCGCCTCGGCCAGGGCCTCGTAGATTCCGGTGGCGCGGGTGATGGCGGTCAGGGCTTCCTCCCGCCGCCCCAGCCCCGCGAGGTCGCCCGACTGGTTGTTGAGGGAGGTGGCGAGGTCGGGGAGGAACGCGTCGGGCCGCGCCCCGGCAAGGGCCTCGTAGATTCCGGTGGCGCGGGTCACGGCGGCCAGAGCTTCCTCCCGCCGCCCCAGCCCCGCGAACTGGACCGACTGGTTGTTGAAGGATGCGGCGAGGCCGGGGAGGAACGCGTCGGGCCGCGCCCCGGCAAGGGCCTCGTAGATTCCGGTGGCGCGGGTGATGGCGGTCAGGGCTTCCTCCCGCCGCCCCAGATCCCCCAGCTGAATCGACTGGTTGTTGAGGGACATGGCGAGGTCGGGGAGGAAGGCGTCGGGCCGCGCCCCGGCCAGGGCCTCGCGGATCGTGACGGCGCGGGTGATGGCGGTCAGGGCTTCCTCCCGCCGCCCCAGATCCCCCAGCCGGACCGACTGGTTGTTGAGGGACATGGCGAGGTCGGGGAGGAACGCGTCGGGCCGCGCCCCGGCCAGGGCCTCGCGGATCGTGACGGCACGGGTGACGGCGGCCAGAGCTTCCTCCCACCGCCCCAGCCCCGCGAACTGGACCGACTGGTTGTTGAAGGACATGGCGAGGCCGGGGAGGA
>NZ_JBFADP010000107.1:4549-11233 GCF_040641415.1 Streptomyces sp. NPDC020875
AACGCGTCGGGCCGCGCCCCGGCAAGGGCCTCGTAGATTCCGGTGGCGCGGGTCACGGCGGCCAGAGCTTCCTCCAGCCGCCCCAGATCCCCCAGCCGGAGCGACTGGTTGTTGAAGGACATGGCGAGGCCGGGGAGGAACGCGTCGGGCCGCGCCCCGGCAAGGGCCTCGTAGATTCCGGTGGCGCGGGTCACGGCGGCCAGAGCTTCCTCCAGCCGCCCCAGATCCCCCAGCTGGACCGACTGGTTGTTGAGGGATGCGGCGAGGTCGGGGAGGAAGGCGTCGGGCCGCGCCCCGGCAAGGGTTTCGTAGATTCCGGTGGCGCGGGTGATGGTGGTCAGGGCTTCCTCCAGCCGCCCAAGAGCCCCCAGCTGGACCGACTGGTTGTTGAGGGATGCGGCGAGGTCGGGGAGGAACGCGTCGGGCCGCGCCCCGGCCAGGGCCTCGCGGATCGTGACGGCACGGGTGACGGCCGCCAGGGCCTCCTCCCGCCGCCCCAGATCCGCTAGCCGGAGCGACTGGTTGTTGAGGGATGCGGCGAGATCGGGGAGGTCGGGGTCGGGGGTGTCGTGGTGGTGGACGAGGGCGGTGGTGAGGTCTGCGGCCCATTCGGCCAGGGCGAGGGACGAGTCCGGCAGCTTGTCGCGGAGCTGGTGGAGGAGCCCAGTGTCGGGGGTGGTGTGGAGGAGGTGGGTGAGGGCGGTGACCAGCGGTTGAGGGTGGGGGGTTCGGGTGGCGGTGTCGAGGACGGCGGGTGCGAGGGCCTCTGGGTTGGTGGTGAGGGCGTTCTGAAGGAGGTTGGTGATGGTGGTGGTGTGGTGGGGGCGTTGGGCGGTGCGGGCGAGGACGCTGAGGGTGTGGGGTGTCTGGCCGGTTGGGAGGTTCGCGAGGATGCGGGTGAAGAGGTCGGGTTCGCGAGCGGTCTGGGTGTGGATGTGGTGTTCGGCGAGGCGGTCGGGCTGGAGGCTTCCCCAGGCGGCGCCGTCGGGTGCGGGGTAGAGGTCGGCCAGCCAGGTGGCCAGCGCACCCCGGAGCCCGGCGGCGCTCTCGTCGCCGAGACCCGGGAGGTGGGCGAGGAGGTGCCGGGCCTGGTCGCGGTCGGCGGGGACGGTGAGAGCGGCGAGCGCGATGGCAAGTTCCCGCGTCTCGCCCCCGGTCCGCCCGTCGCCCAGGTTTCGCCCCGTACTGTTCGCGGTGTTGTCCCAGTAGGTGCGTTCATGGCCCAGGAGCCTGCCTTCCAGCGACCGTGCCCCGACCGGGGCCGGGGTCGCACCGGCCGCCTTGTCCAGGAGTGCGAGGAGTGCGGCCATGTGGACGGAGAGCGGATGGTCGAACTCGTCCCCTGTCAGCGCCGGGAACGCGGCAGGCATGGTGAGAGAGTCCACCAGCCCGGTCCGGTGGTCCGGGCCGGTCTGCGGCAGCCGGGCTGCGAAGTCCTCCAGAGCCCGACGGTAGGAGTCGGCGCGCTCGTCGGGTGAGTGGTGAAGGGCCGGGATCGCGGTGACGGTGGCGTCGGCCAGTGCCTGCGCGTGGGGGTGGTCGGCAGCGCGGGTCCACCAGTCGCCTGCCCCGCGTGCCAGGCACAGAATCCGCACCGGCCGGGCGGTCTGCTCGTGGTCCACGACCTGGAGGAGTGTGTGGAGCTGAGGGACGCGGGTCTCGGCGTAGTCGACCACCACCAGCAACGGCCGGGTCACCCGGGCGAGAGCATCCAGCGGAGCGGTGGTGTCGGGCGTCAGACGGACCACCGTCCAGCCCCCGACAGCCATCCGTGAGGCGAGCTCCGCCGCGAGCCGCGTCTTCCCCGCACCCCCCGCACCCGTCAGCAGCCGCGCCCGGACATGGCCCGCACCCCACCCCCACACATCCCCAGCCGCCCCGGCCTCCTGCTGCCCCGGCCCGCCCTGATCGCCCGGGGCGCACCAGTCCGCCAACTCGCCCAAAAGCGCGTCCCGTCCCATGAAGGTCACGGTGGCCTGTTCGGGGCGCAGGAGGTCGGCGGGGGAGCGGGCGGGGCGGGGGCGGGCGTTGCGGTCGGTCACATGCTGGAGGTCCGCCGGTTCCAGGACCGGTGTCCGGCCGGTGTGCTGTTCGACCAGAGCACGGAAGTCGGGGTCCGAGGTGAGGGCGTAGGCGGGGAGGGCTTCGAGGTGAGTGTGGGACCAGCCGGGCGCATCCCCCACCACCACCCCCGTCAGCAGCAGTCCGTCCTTGCTGCTGCCGCACCACAGGGCCGCGCCCGACATTCCCTTCCACGGGGATCCGTCTTCACAGGTTTCGGGTCCGGCGGGGCCGTGGATGACGTAGCGGTCACGGTCGGACCCGCTGTCCGGATGAACCTGACCGATCCGGTGGACCATCGACACCGCCTCGTCGGCGGTCCGGCCTGCGACCGGGTAGCCCCATGCCTCCGCCCGGCACGGCAGGGACGTCGCCAAGCGTCCCCACCGCACCGCCGGAACACCGTCCGGCAGGAGATCGTCGTCGGCAAGGAGGAGGGCAGCGTCCCACACCCCGCGCGGTTCGTCCTCGAACCTCGCCCACACCACCCGGCACCCCACCCGCCCCGCACGGTGGGGAACCTGAACCGACACCGCCCCCGGATTCTTGAGCACGTGCGCGGCGGTCAGCACCAGCCGCTTCCCGAGCACGAAACCCGTCCCCTGCGATCCCTCGCCGGAGCGGACCACCACCGTCCTCGCCGCCACGTCCACCAGCCCACCCACTCCCCTCACACCCGGCGCCTATCGAACAGACCCCCGGTACAGGGGCTTTTGGGGGTCAGCGGTCGAACCGCGAACCCAGCGTCTCGCTCGTCGCGTCCGGCCGGTCCGTGTTCACGTGGTACCCGCCCCCTGACACCGGGTCCTTCGGCGTCAGTACCAGCTTCACCCGGTGCACCGACGCACTGGAGCGCGACGCCTCCGCACCCGCCGACACCACCCACGCCTTCAACCCACCCGACGCCTTCTTCTCCTTCCGCATCTCCACCGAGAACTCCAGCTCCACCGGGCCCACCTGAAACTCCAGATCCCCCCGCCGCCCCGCCGCAGCCGCCAGCAACTCCCCCCGCAGATGCTCCACAGCCTCCGCGATCCCGATCTCCTCACCCATCCCAAAACCCCATCTCAGATCCCGCACCGAAACGGCGCCGCGACCGGCACCGCAACGCCAAGGACGCACACCCCCCACCAGACGTTCCCCACCCCCACCACCCGATCAGAAACCGCCACACACCGAAATCAACCGGCCACCCGCAACCACCCCCGCCGCCTCGCCCTCGTCGGCGGGAGCGGCGTGGGCCAGGGGCTCTGGAGGGCCGTTGTGCCGAGGGCGGCGGCCTCGGCGATGGTCCGCAGCCAGGTGGCCGTCGTCATCATGCCGTTCCCGGCCGTCGGTCCGGCCTGGGCGTAGCAGTGCGATGGGCGGATGAGCTGGCAGCGGGAGGTGATCTCCAAAGGACAGGAACCGTAACGGGGCGGGCGAAGGCGCCTCCGGGGCGATCGTCATGGCGGCATGGTAGGGGCCGGTGCGCTCCGGAAAGAGCTGTTCGGGGGCGGTTCAGCAGGTGGCCGGTCCCGTGCGCCGGGGGCTCCTGGCGCGGAGGCGGACGGTTTGTATCAGTGCCCAGAGCAGCAGCCCCGCCGCCGCCGGGGTACCGAAGAACATCGCGAGTCCGGCGCCGATGTTGGCGTCCGCCGTTCCGGCGGTCAGGACGCGGTGGCTCCCTGCGACGACTACCCCGGCTGCCGTCAGTGGCAGCAGGACGAACCAGCGGCGCGGGTCCAGCGCGCCGCTGCGGGTAGCTCGTACCAGGTGGAGGGCCGAGACGACGGTCATCACCAGTCCTGCGGCACCGAGCCCGGTGGCCCAGTCCTCCAGGGCCCTGACCGGCTCGATCGTGTAAGTGAGGTCGGAGGGGGCGGCGGTTTCGTCGTTCTGCTGCCCCATCAGGCCCCACAGCGCGAGCGGCGCCCCGATGGCCAGGGCCGCGCCTGCCAGCGAGTTCTTCGCGGAAATTCCCATACATCCATATGACCACCAGACCGTGATCGGGTCATGAGTACCCGTACCCATCCTCCGCAGAAAGCGGAACACGGGGGTGGCGGGTTCGGAGGGAGTGGAACCGTCGGCCGTCGTGGGGCGGGCGGGGGACGCTCCCTGGCCATGGACGCGTTTCTCGCAGCCCTTGACCAGGCCACCGGACCGTCAGGTTGTCCCCTGCGCCGCTCGTGTCAGCCGGGAGGCAGGCGGCGGAAGGCACCGGCATCGCTCTGCTTCGTGGTGTCTGCGGCCTGGCGAATCGCGGGGCGAGCCCGTGCGGCTCGGCCGTCTCGGTTTCGTCGCCGCCGTTCGTGAACCTGCGCTTGCGTTCGTGGACGTAGTCGCTGATGGGAAGGCACGGGAGTACTTCAGTACGCAGCCGGTGGTGCTGGACCGCATGTTGATCACGGAGCTGCCAGCCGCTGAGAGCGCGGCGCGAATGGGGCTATGCACTTTCGGTGAGGGCCGCGTGGGCGCGTTCGTCGAGGGCAGCGGCGCTGCGGGCGCCGCGGGCGCGGAACGGGCTGATATCCCGGCGCATTTGGATGACGGCCTTACGGGTACGGGCGGACTGGATGCCGCCCATGTGGTCGAGTGCCCGGTTCCAGGTGGCGCACGCTTGGTCGATTCCACCCTGCTTGAGCTGCATTTCGGCGGCGGCGACCAGGTCGAGTGCGACGATCCGGGCGTACGTACTGGAGGGCCAGGAGGCGGCCGACCGCATCAGGTACGCCGCGCCCGTCTCGTAGTTCCCGAGGGCGTCGTGGACCTTGGCGGTCCGCGAGTAGACACCGGGCCGGGCCGGGCCCCATGCCTGGGCCCAGAACGGCGACTCTCCGTCCGGCACGGCGGCCAGCAGTTCATGGGCTCGGTCGGTCTCGGCCAGGGCCGCGGTGCGCTGCCCGGCTTTGGCGAGTGTATGAGCGTGGACGACACGGACGAGAGCTTCGGTGGGGGCGTCGGCGTGGCCGCGGACGCGGGCCAGTCCGGCCTCGGCGAGGTCACGGCAGTGCTCGGGCCGGTGGATCTTCAGTCCCTGCATGGCCATCGTGCGCATCACGAAGCCGTCCTGGCCGGGGATCCCCGATTCGGCGGCGAGGGCGTAGGACTGGAGGTAGTACCGCTGGGCGAGTCCCTGGTGCCCGGCGTCGTACGACTTCCAGCCCAGCAGATGGACGCCCCGGCTGGCCGCCGAGAGCATCTGGCGGCGGGCCTCCTCGGTACGGAACCGCCCCCGGACGAACGAGGCGACGTCGTCGGAGAGGTACTGGACCAGGGCAGTGCGTCCATGCCGCCCACCGTGCCGCTCGTCCATCTCGGTGAAGAAGTGGATCATGTCGCGTACGGCGGCGACCTCGGTCATCCCGACGCCGCGCCCGGTCCGGGCGGCGTCTGCGCGGGCGGCCATCTCCCGGACGTAGGAAAGGGGCAGGGCCGCCGCCGCGACCGAGTACGCGGAGGTCGCGAGGAGCTTGCGCCGGTCCAGCTCGTGACGCCACATGGGCATCAGCGTATCCAGCGGGTCCCCGGTCAGGGAGAGTCCAATGGCCTCTTCCTCACCACCCATTCCGTCCGCCGGGCCGAGCCCGAGATCGGCCGGGCTGATGAGTCGGCCCGTGGCCCGGGACAGCGCAACGGCGATAAACCGGACGGTAGCCGGAGCCGGGCGGGTACCGCGGATCCAGTGCTCGACCCCCGACTTGTTCGTCTTCAGGACGACGCCGCACTCGGCGGCGACGGAGCGGATCTCCCGGGCCAGCGCGGCATAGGTGAGCCCGGCCTCAGTCACTGCGGCGCGGAGCTTCGCGTTCGGAGTACGCGTCATCGGTGCCCTCTCCCCCTGTATGCGCGATATACCGACTGCCTCCCTCAGCACCGTATCGCCCCGGCGCCCTTGCGTAGTTACCTGATTACCGGACCCGCCGCCGGTGGTCCGGATGGTCCGGCTCCCGCGCACCAGTTCTGCACCCCCTCACACCCCCTCGCCTGGGACACCTCTATGCTCACCCGTTCCGAGATCGAACCCGCCACCCGTCTCCGCTACCGCTCCGCTTCTTCGGATTCAGCGCCCGTACTCGCCCCTCCGGCAGCTCCGGCACGTCCTGTCCGCCCCTGACGGCGAGCTGTACGACGCCCTGGAGGACGTCCTCGGCCGCTATCCCTTGCACCAACCGTCCGAGGCGACATACGGGACCGGGGCCCGGCTCTCTGCGGGGTGCCGTCCGACCCGATCCGGCGTGCCGCGATCCGGGCAGGACGGTGCCGCTCCCGCCGCCCTGTGCCCCGACGCGGCGGCGGCCGGGAGCCCAACCCCTTCTTCCCTTTTCGTTGTTCGTGTTGCCGAGAGGAGAGCTGTGTTCACCACTACCCGTCCGTCCGATGTTGTCGGAGTGCTGCCGTCCGAGGCCGCCCGTGATCTCGCCTACTACCGATCCCGGATCGGCGACCCCGCCCTCCTGGCCGCCGCGGTCACCGTCCGAATCGCCGACGAATTACTGCTTGCCGTGCCCGTCGGCGGCGGCCGCAGGGGCGGCTACCTCTCGTACGGGGGGCAGGTGATCGGTGAGCACGGTGAGGCGGCCGTCCCCCTCTGGGCGGCGGTCGGCGGCCGGGTGGTCCCGTACGACCCCGAGCACGTCC
>NZ_JBFADP010000108.1:0-10872 GCF_040641415.1 Streptomyces sp. NPDC020875
CCTCCGCCCCACCGCCCCCCCCCCCCCGGTCCCGACGAAGGCCCCGGCGCGGTCCTCGCGCCGGGGCCTTCGTCGGGACCGGTGAGCCGGAACGTCGTGGCCGACGGCGGCCGGGGTCAGGGGTGGGGTGTCCAGAAGTCGACGAGCCTGCCGACGCCGTGCTCCACGGACTTCCAGCCGCCGTTGAAGGTGACGACGGCGAAGGCCGAGGTCGGGAACCCGCTGCGGTTCATCCGGGGCAGCAGATCGCCCTCGGCCTCACCCGCCAGGGCGTCGGCGAGGGCGTGCATACCGGGGTTGTGCCCGATCAGGATGAGATCGGAGACCTCGTCGGGGACCTCGTTCACCAGAGCGATCAGTTCGCCGAGCGACGCTTCGTAGAGCCGCTCCTCGTAGACCGTGCGCGGTCGGTGCGGCAGCTCGCCGACGGCCAGTTTCCAGGTCTCACGGGTTCTGGCGGCGGAGGAGCAGAGGGCGAGGTCGAAGCTGATCCCGGTACCGGCGAGTCGGCGTCCGGCGACGGGGGCGTCCTTGCGGCCCCGCTCGGCGAGGGGCCGCTCGTGGTCGGACACCTCGGGCCAGTCGGCCTTCGCATGCCTGAGAAGAACGATCCTGCGGGAGTCGGTGGACCCGGGAGAGTCGGAGGCTGCCCCTCCGGAAGACGTGGCGACGCTCATGTCCCCCAGCTTCGCACGAAACGGGCCAGCGGGCGCGGGGTGTTGACGTCCCGCTTTCCCGGCGGCGGGTTTCCCGGCGGCGGGGGCGGACGACGCCGTGACGGCGGTCCCCGGGACGCCCGGACGGGGGTCTGCGCGAAGGCTCGTACGGCCGACCACGGCGGCGGGCGCGGCGGGGCGGTCAGCGGGCGAGCAGTTGCCTCAGGTACTCCACCATCGGGGCGATCAGCGGCTGCCCCGCCGGGGAGTCGGCCCGGGCCGGTTCGGCGATCAGCACGAACAGCAGCGCGAAGGCGAGGACGGGCAGGGCGATCCCCCACCACGGCAGCCGGCTGCCGACGGCGTCACGGGCCGGTGCCGCGTTCGGAAAACGGACGGACCGGGCGGGCGGGGCGGGCATGGCTGCCTCCTCGGGCTGGTCCGGGCCGGGGTGTGGTCGCCCCGGCCCCGGGGCACGAGGAGCCCTGGAACCGGAACGAACTCCAGCCTAGGGACGCGGGGAGCCCGTTCCCATCCGGTGGCCCACCCATTGGTCCCTGAGGCCGGCCCCCTAGGGGATGGTGGGGAGAACCCCACCATCCACCGCCGGGGGCGGCCCGCCGCCGTCCGGGCCAACCGGCCTATCCGGGTGAGGCGATGGTGGCGATGATGCCGACCACGACGAAGAAGCCGATCATCGTCCCGAAGACGAGAAGGAGCTTCCGCTGGCCGTTCTGGGGGTTCGGTTCGAGAACTGGCTGCATGCCCTCAGTCTCGCATCCCCGTCTCGTCCTCGATCGTCCGGTCCCGTCCCGCGAGTGTCCCGAGCAGGATCTGCGGCACCAGCAGCCCCGCCATCAGGGTGAGGGGCAGTTGCCAGCCGCCGCTGTGCTCGTACAGCACACCGACCACCAGCGGGCCGGGGATCGAGATCAGATAGCCGGTGGACTGGGCGAAGGCGGAGAGCCGGACCACCCCGGCGGCGGACCGCGACCGCAGCCCGATCATCGTGAGCGCGAGGGGGAAGGCGCAGTTGGAGATCCCGAGGAGCAGCGCCCAGGCCCAGGCGCCGGCGGCGGGGGCGATGAGGAGTCCGGTGTAACCGGCGAAGCCGCTGAGTCCGAGGACCACGACGATCGGGCCCTGGTGGCGGAGCCGGGCGGCGAGCCGGGGGATGACGAAGGCGAGCGGTACGCCCATCACCATAGTGACGGCGAGCAGTACGCCGGAGGTCCCGGCGGGCACGCCCGCGTCCCGGAAGATCTGCGGCAGCCAGCCCATGGTGATGTACGCGCCGGTGGCCTGGATCCCGAAGAATCCGGCCAGCGCCCAGGCGGTACGGCTGCGGACGATCCGCCCGGCGGGGCGCTCGCCGGCGCCGCTCGGGGACGGGGTGGCCGGGGACGGGGCGGCCGGAGCCGCGTCCCCGGCGGGGGCGGCGTCCCGGGGGCGGTGTCTCCGGTCGCGTACCACCAGCGCCCAGGGGGCGACGGCGACGGCGGCGAGCAGGCCCCAGACCGCGAGGCCGGTACGCCAGTCGCCGCCCAGCGCCGTCGTGAGGGGCACGGTGGTGGCGGCGACGACGGAGGAACCGATGGCCAGGGCCATGGAGTAGAGGCCGGTCATGGTGCCGACCCGGTCCGGGAAGTACCGCTTGACGATCACCGGCATCAGGACGTTGCCGACGGCGATGCCGATCAGGGCGAGGGCGGTGGCGGCGAGGAAGCCGGGGGTACCGCCCGCGAAGGGCCGGAGCAGCAGCCCGGCGGCGACTGCGGCGAGACCCGCGCAGACGACGGCGGCGGGCCCGAAGCGGCGGGCGAGCCGGGGGGCGGCGATCCCGAAGACGGCGAAGGTGGCGGCGGGGACCGAGGTGAGGAGCCCGGCGACGGTGCCGCTCATCCCGAGTCCGGTACGGGCCTCCTCCAGCAGGGGGCCGAGGCTGGTGATCGCGGGCCGCAGATTGAGGGCGGCGAGGACGACGGCGACCACGACGAGCCGGGTGAACCAGACCGTGCCGGGGGTGCCGGATCCGCCCGCCGGGGCGGCCCCGGCGGCTCTCCGGGACGTACGGGATACCGGGGACGGGGTGCCGGGCGGGGCGGCGCGCCGGGTGGTGGGCTCGTCGGACATGGCACCATCATAGAATCATGGGATGATTGACCGTCCACTTCCGGACGGCTTCTCCGGACCGCCCCGCACCGGCCCGCACCGGCCCGCCACCAGGAGCATCCATGACGCTGACCTCACCCCGGCGCTCCGGCCTCACCGATCAGGTGATCGCCCAGCTGCGGAACCAGATCACCTCGGGCGAGTGGCCGGTCGGCTCCCGGATCCCCACCGAACCGGAGCTGGTCGAGGAACTGGGGGTGGCCAGGAACACCGTCCGGGAGGCGGTCCGCGCCCTGGCCCACAACGGGCTCCTCGACATCCGCCAGGGCTCGGGGACGTATGTCGTCGCGACGAGCGAGCTGGCCGGGGTGATGCGGCGCCGGTTCGCCGACTCCACGCCCCGCCATGTGGCCGAGGTCCGCTCGGCCCTGGAGTCCACCGCGGCCCGGCTGGCCGCCGAGCGGCGTACCGAACGGGATCTCGCCCAGCTCGACACCCTGCTGGAGCGGCGCGAGGAGGCTTGGCGGGCCGGGGACGCCGGACGGTTCGTCGCCGCCGATCTCACCTTCCATCTGGCGGTGGTCGCCGCCGCGCACAACGACGTACTGGGCGAGCTGTACGCGGACCTCGGCGATGTCGTACGGGACCGGCTGGCCGACCATGTGGGGCCCGAGCTGCGTCCCGAGCGCCATATGGACCACGCGGCGCTGGTGGCGGCGATCCGCGCGGGCGACGGCGACGCGGCGGCGGCCGAGGCGGCGAGCTACCACCTCAGCTGTCCGAACGGCCGCCGAACGGGAGATGGGTGACCCAGACCGCGCGGACCCGCTGCCAGCAGCGGTCGGTCAGCTCGACGTACTGCGCCGGGCCGATGTCGACGGGCGGGCCGTCGACGTCCACGTCCCACCACCGGTCGCACTCGATGTGCAGCCGGACCCGGTCGGTCACCGGATACGGGTTGTGGCAGTAGGCGGTAGCGTACGAGCCGTCGGTCTCGGTACGGCACTCGGCCCGGTACGGCTCCGGCGTCCCGGCACCGGCCGCCGAATCCGCCGGAGCCGACTCCCCGGGACCGGGGGCTTCGGCCGCCGGCCCGTTCTGCGACACCGCCTCGGGTACGGCGCCGACCAGGATCGCGGCCAGCGTGAGCAGCGGGGCGACGAGGGCCCGCGCGGCGCGCTCCGTCGTACGCACTGGCGAAACCTCCTCGGCCGTACGGCGGCCCGCCGGACCGCGGCTGCACCACAAGGGGGATGGCCTCTCCACCCTCCCCCGCCGTCCGGCCCGCCGCACCCGCCGGGGGCCGAACGGGCGACGCCCCGCTCCCCGCGCGATCGCGGGGAGCGGGGCGTCGGACGCCGTACGGCCGGGGCCGCTCAGGCACCCATCATGTGGACGCCGCCGTCCACGTGCACCACCGAGCCGGTGGTGCGGGGGAAGAAGTCCGAGAGCAGAGCCACGATGCCGCGGCCCGCCGGCTCGGGGTCCGTCAGGTCCCAGCCAATCGGCGCCCGGTGGTTCCACACGTCCGACAGATCCTCGAAACCGGGGATCGACTTGGCCGCCATCGACTTCAGCGGACCGGCCGAGACGAGGTTGCAGCGGATGCCCTTGGGGCCCAGGTCGCGCGCCAGATAGCGGTTGGTGGACTCCAGGGCCGCCTTGGCGACGCCCATCCAGTCGTACTTCGGCCAGGCGATGGTGGCGTCGAAGGTCAGCCCGACGACCGCGCCGCCCTCCTCCATCAGCGGCAGGCAGGCCATCGTCAGCGCCTTGTAGGAGTAGGCGGAGACGTGTACGGCGGTGGAGACGTCCTCCCAGGACGCCTCCAGGAAGTTGAAGGCGCCCTGCGGGCCGAAGGCGATCGAGTGGACGATGCCGTCGATCCGGCCGGTGTCGTCGCTCGCGTGCTCCCGGATCCGGTCCGCGAGCCCGTCGAGGTGCTCCTGGTTGGTGACGTCCAGCTCGATCACCGGCACGGGCTCGGGCAGCCGCTTGGCGATGCGCTCGACGAGGGAGAGCCGGCCGAAGCCGGTGAGGATGACCTCGGCGCCCTGCTCCTGCGCCACCTTGGCGGCGTGGAAGGCGATGGAGGAGTCGGTGAGCACACCCGTGACGAGGATGCGCTTGCCCGCGAGGATTCCGCTCATGCTGATCAGTGACCCATGCCCAATCCGCCGTCAACGGGAATGACGGCTCCGGTGATGTACGAGGCGTCGTCCGACGCGAGGAAACGCACCGCGGCGGCGATCTCCTCCGGCTTGGCGTACCGGCCGACCGGCACCTGGGCGATGATGCCCGCGCGCTGCTCGTCGCTGAGCGCCTGTGTCATGTCGGTGTCGACGAATCCGGGCGCGACGACGTTGAAGGTGATGTTCCGCGAGCCCAGCTCACGGGCGAGGGAGCGGGCGAAGCCGACCAGACCGGCCTTGGAGGCGGCGTAGTTGGCCTGTCCGGCGGAGCCCAGCAGCCCGACGACGGACGAGATCAGGACGACCCGGCCCTTGCGCGCCCGCAGCATGGCGCGGTTGGCGCGCTTGACGACCCGGAAGGTGCCGGTGAGGTTGGTGTCGAGGACGGAGACGAAGTCCTCCTCGGTCATCCGCATCAGCAACTGGTCCCGGGTGATGCCGGCATTGGCCACCAGCACCTCGACCGGGCCGTGCTTCTCCTCGATCTCCTTGTACGCCTGCTCCACCTGCTCGGCGTCGGTGATGTCGCACCGGACCGCGAGGAAGCCCTCCGGGGGCTCGCCGGAGCGGTAGGTGATCGCGACCTGGTCTCCGGCGTCGGCGAAGGCGCGGGCGATGGCGAGGCCGATGCCCCGGTTTCCTCCGGTGACAAGAACCGAGCGGCTCAACGGTTCACCCTTTCGATCGACGGACTGGTACTGCCGGGTACCCCCCGAAACTATCGGTCCGGGGAGGCTGCCGGAGAATCGGGCCCTGACAGCGCCTTCGACGCGGCACTGTCGAATCCCTACAGAAAGCCGGGGCCGAGTTCCCCGGACGGGGGGTACCGGGCCGTCCCGCCGAAGGCGGGGAAAGACGCTGGGCAACGGCCGACTCCCGCGACATGATCGGGCACGACCGGTACGGGGAAGGCGAACCGCCGGTCTCGACGACAGGAGACATTGGTGCCTCATTCCATCGACGCGGCGTTCACGGCGCTGCCGCTGCGGGCGCTCGCCGACGCGGCACTGGCCCGGGCCCGGGCCCTCGGCGCCGATCACGCCGACTTCCGTTTCGAACGCGTCCGCAGCGCCTCCTGGCGGCTGCGCGACGCCCGCCCCGCCGGTTCCTCCGACACCACCGACCTGGGCTACGCGGTCCGGGTGGTGCACGGCGGGGCCTGGGGTTTCGCCTCCGGAGTCGATCTGACCATGGACGCGGCGGCCCGGGTGGCGGGGCAGGCGGTGGCGATGGCGAAACTGTCGGCCCGGGTGATCGCGGCGGCGGGCTCCGACGAGCGGGTGGAGCTGGCGGACGAGCCGGTGCACGCGGACCGGACCTGGGTCTCCTCGTACGAGATCAACCCTTTCGACGTGCCCGCCGAGGAGAAGGCGGCCCTGCTGACCGACTGGAGCGCCCGGCTGCTGGCCGCAGACGGGGTCGCGCATGTCGACGCGTCCCTGCTCACGGTGCAGGAGAACAAGTTCTACGCGGACACCGCGGGGACCGTCACCACCCAGCAGCGGGTCCGGCTCCACCCGGAGTTCACGGCGGTCGCGGTGGACGAGACGACCGGCGAGTTCGACTCGATGCGCACCATCGCGCCCCCGGCGGGCCGCGGCTGGGAGTATCTGACCGGCACCGGCTGGGACTGGGGCTCCGAGCTGGAGCGGATCCCGGAGCTGCTGGCGGAGAAGATGCGGGCGCCGAGCGTCGAGGCGGGCCGCTACGACCTGGTCGTCGACCCGACCAATCTCTGGCTGACGATCCACGAGTCCATCGGCCACGCCACCGAACTGGACCGGGCGCTGGGGTACGAGGCGGCCTACGCGGGCACCTCGTTCGCCACCTTCGACCAGCTGGGGACCCTGGAGTACGGCTCGTCGGTGATGAATGTGACCGGCGACCGGACGGCCGAGCACGGTCTGGCGACCATCGGCTACGACGACGAGGGCGTCGAGGCCCAGTCCTGGGACCTGATCGAGGACGGAAAGCTGGTCGGGTACCAGCTGGACCGGCGGATCGCGAAGCTGACCGGGCTCGGCCGGTCCAACGGCTGTGCCTACGCCGACTCCCCCGCGCACGTCCCGGTCCAGCGGATGGCGAATGTGTCGCTGCGCCCCGCGCCGGGCGGACTGTCGACGGAGGACCTGATCGGCGGGGTCGAGCGGGGCATCTACGTCGTCGGGGACCGGTCCTGGTCGATCGACATGCAGCGCTACAACTTCCAGTTCACCGGCCAGCGGTTCTTCCGGATCGAGAACGGGCGGCTCGCGGGCCAGCTGCGCGATGTCGCGTACCAGGCCACGACCACGGAGTTCTGGGGCTCGATGGAGCAGGTCGGCGGCCCGCAGACGTACATCCTGGGCGGCGCGTTCAACTGCGGCAAGGCCCAGCCGGGCCAGGTCGCCGCGGTCTCCCACGGCTGCCCCTCGGCGCTCTTCCGCGGGGTGAACATCCTCAATACGACGCAGGAGGCGGGCCGGTGAACGGGCCGGAGCACCGTCCGGGCCGGGGCGCGAGGCCGCCCCGGTACGAGGCGCGGGGCCGGTCGGCGAGCGGGCGGCCGGAGCACGGGACCGGGGCGGGCGCCCCCGGTGAGCAGAGCTGGAACACGACGCAGGAGGCCGGTCGATGAGCCGTAACAGCAAGCCGTACGAGATCGTCGAGCGGGCCCTGGGACTCTCCACCGCCGACGGCTGTGTGGTGATCGCGGACGAGCACTCGACCGCCAATCTGCGGTGGGCCGCGAACGCGCTCACCACCAACGGGGTCACCCGGGGCCGGACGCTCACGGTGATCGCGACCGTCGACGGCGCCGAGGGGACCGCTTCGGGCGTGGTGACCAGGTCCGCCGTCACCGACGCCGATCTGGAGCCGCTGGTACGCGCCGCGGAGGCGGCGGCCCGGGCCGCCGGGCCCGCCGAGGACGCCCAGCCGCTGGTGGCCGGCCGGGACGCGGACCCGGCCTTCACCGAACCGCCCGCCGAGACCTCGTCGGCGGTCTTCGAACGGTTCGCCCCGGCGCTGGGCGAGTCGTTCGCCCGGGCCCGGGCGGGCGGCCGGGAGCTGTACGGCTTCGCCAACCACGAGCTGACCTCGACCTATCTGGGGACCTCCACCGGGCTGCGGCTCCGGCACGACCAGCCCAACGGCACCCTGGAACTGAACGCCAAGTCCCCGGACCGGTCCCGGTCGGCCTGGGCCGGGCGCGCCACCCGTGACTTCACGGACGTGGACCCGGCCGCCCTCGACACCGAGCTGGCCGAACGGCTGGGCTGGGCGGAGCGGCGGATCGAGCTGCCCGCCGGGCGGTACGAGACGCTGCTGCCGCCGACGGCCGTCGCCGATCTGCTGATCTACCAGCTGTGGTCGTCGGCGGCCCGGGACGCGGCCGAGGGCCGTACGGTCTTCTCCCGGCCCGGCGGCGGGACCCGGATCGGGGAGCGGCTGAGCACCCTGCCGCTGACGCTCCGCAGCGACCCGCGCGAGCCGGGCCTCGAATCGTCGCCGTTCGTACTCGCGCACTCGTCGGGCGACGACGCCTCCGTCTTCGACAACGGGCTGCCGGTGGCCGCCACGGACTGGATCCGGGCCGGAAAGCTGGAGCGCCTGGTCACCACCCGGCACAGCGCCGGGCTGACCGGGCTGCCGGTCTCACCGGGCGCGGGCAATCTGATCCTCGACGGCGGCGACGGCCGGTCCCTGGCGGAGATGGTCGCCTCGACGGAGCGCGGACTGCTGCTGACCTGCCTCTGGTACATCCGCGAGGTCGATCCGGCGACCCTGCTGCTGACCGGGCTGACCAGGGACGGCGTCTATCTGGTCGAGGGCGGCGAGGTGGTGGGCGCGGTGAACAACTTCCGGTTCAACGAATCGCCCGTCGATCTGCTCTCCCGGGCCGTCGAGGCGGGCCGGACGGAGCGGACCCTGCCGCGCGAGTGGGGCGACTGGTTCACCCGGGCCGCGATGCCGGCGCTGCGGGTCCCCGATTTCAATATGAGTTCGGTGAGCCCGGGCGTATAACCTCGAAGGGGCCACGGCGCACCCCCCGAGGTGTGCGCCGCCGGTCACCCCGCGCACCGTACGCCTCGGGCGTATGGCGCGCGTCACACCTATCGCAGAGCCGAGGAGACACGAGAGTCGTGACGGACATCGTCGACGAGCTGCGGTGGCGCGGGCTGATCGCCCTCTCCACCGACGAGGACGCATTGCGCAAGGCGTTCGCGGACGGTCCCATCACGTTCTATTGCGGCTTCGACCCGACCGCGCCCAGTCTCCACCTGGGGAACCTGGTCCAGATCCTCACCCTGCGCCGGATCCAGCAGGCGGGCCACCGTCCGCTCGGTCTGGTCGGCGGGGCGACGGGCCTGATCGGCGACCCCAAGCCGACGGCGGAGCGGACCCTGAACGACCCGGAGACCGTCGCGGCCTGGGTCGCCCGGCTGCGCGGCCAGATCGAACGGTTCCTCGACTTCGAGGGCCCCCACGCGGCCACCATGGTCAACAACCTGGACTGGACGCAGGGCCTGTCGGCGATCGAGTTCCTGCGGGACGTCGGCAAGTACTTCCGGGTCAACAAGATGATCGCGAAGGAGGCGGTCGCCCGGCGGCTGAACTCGGACGCGGGCATCAGCTACACCGAGTTCAGCTACCAGATCCTCCAGGGCATGGACTACCTGGAGCTGTACCGGCGGTACGGCTGTGTGCTCCAGACCGGCGGCAGCGACCAGTGGGGCAATCTGACCGCCGGTACGGACCTGATCCACCGGGTCGAGCCGGAGGCGCGGGTCCACGCGCTGGCCACCCCGCTGATCACCAAGGCCGACGGCACCAAGTTCGGCAAGACGGAGTCCGGCACGATCTGGCTGGACGCCGAGCGGACCACGCCGTACGCCTTCTACCAGTTCTGGCTGAACGCGGACGACCGGGACGTCTCCCAGTACCTGCGGATCTTCAGCTTCCGGTCCCGTGCGGAGATCGAGGAGCTGGAGCGGCTGACCGAGGAGCGCCCGCAGGCGCGGGCCGCCCAGCGGGCGCTGGCCGAGGAGCTGACGACGCTGGTCCACGGCGCCGAGCAGTGCGCGGCGGCGGAGAACGCGGCGAAGGCCCTCTTCGGCCAGGCCGAGCTGACGGACCTCGACGAGCCGACGCTGCGGGCGGCGCTCGCCGAGCTGCCGGTGGCCCGGGTCGCCGAGCCGGGCGCGGTGATCGACCTCTTCGCCGAGGTCGGCCTGGTCGCCAGCAAGTCGGCGGCCCGGCGGACCGTGAAGGAGGGCGGGGCCTACGTGAACAACGTCAAGGTCACGGCCGAGGACGCGGTGATCTCGCCGGACGAGCTGCTGCACGGCCGCTGGCTCGTCCTGCGCCGCGGCAAGAAGAACCTGGCGGCGATCGAGATCACGGAGACGCCTCCCGCGGGGGCGCCTCCCGCTGTGGGGTAACGACGCCTTGAGGCTGAGGCGCCCCGCCTGCTGCGGGGCGCCTCCCGCTGTGGGGTAACGGGACGGGGGCGGCTCCAGGGGAGCCGCCCCCGTCCCGGGCATCCGCGCCCCCTATGCCTCCGGCAATGGGGGCCCTCGGCGCCTTGGCCCTCCGAGGCACCGCCCCGAACAACCCGGGTCCCGCCCAGCCACTGATTCTTGTTCGCGGTCTACCGCCCGTGGGTGGTTGCTCGCGCAGTTCCCCGCGCCCCTGGTTGCCCTCCTGACCGCCCTCGGAATGAGGCCGGGCCCTTTTTCCTCAAGGCCGACGCCCTATTCCAGGGGCGGTGCCGGAAAGAGTATTTAGGGGCGCGGGGAACTGCGCGACAAGCCACCGACGGCCCGCAGACCGCCGACAAGATCAGGCTGCCGGGCGCGGCCCGGGTTGTGGGCCTCACCCGGAGGGCCAAGGCGCTGGGGGTCCCCCCATTGCCGAAGGCATAGGGGGCG